>JANNHX010000467.1:0-1607 GCA_031404615.1 Chloroflexota bacterium | reverse complement strand
GACCTTCCGGCCGCGGCCATGTCCGGGAGCCACATGTTCCACGCGCACATCCGGGCGGCGGTTCCGGAGGGCGTGGACATGACCGAGCTGCACCGGGGCCTGGAGCGACTGGCGGGGGACCTGATGGTGGAGATCCGGCTGGCAGAGGCCATCGGCTCCGCACGCTGACCGCCGGGCGCCGCCGCACGACGCCGACTGGTCGCCTCCGGGCTGTCCGCCCCGACGGTGTCAGCCGCCCGCCAGGTCCTCCGGCAGGAGGCCGTAGCACCAGCCGCACTGGTACCCGATCGTCTCGCCGGCGGCATTCACCAGCCTGGCACGTGGATGCGTGTGGCCGCAGGTGCCCGCACGTACCCGGTTGAGCGTCATCTCGCCGGGCTGGGTCCAGACCACGTCTGCGTCGCCATACCGCGTCTGGAGCGGGCTCGACACCTTCTGGTTGGCCCGGCACTCCAGCGACGTGGCGCGGTGCGCGTCGAGCGCGGCCCGGCTCGCGAACCGGAGGGCGCACCAGGTGCAGACGTAGGCCGTCCCTTCGCCAGCGGCGGAGCGTTCGAGCCCGGGGGCGCGCTCGGGCACGCTGGAGCCCCCGACGATGCGGAGAGCCGGGCGTTTTGAGGCAAGGTCAGAGGACATCGCGACCTACCCTACCTGCCGGATCCCCGGGACGTCGAGGGCCGGACGGGGATCAGGGCGAGCGGGGGAACGTCATGCGGTCGAGCTCGCGGGTGATCCGGTACGCGTACTCGACGATCGACTGCCAGTCCCGGAAGTCACCGAGGCGGTGGGTCTGGAGGACCTGCGGGTCGACGGCCGCATCCGGCGCGAGCCGGCCCCCGAAGGTGCGGTGGGCACGCACGTCGAGCCCCGCGGTGATCTCCGCCCCGTGGGGCGTGATGGGCTGGTCGGCCCTGGCGAGGCGGCGGTCGAGTGGCCCGCCACTGAACAACCAGACCGGACGGCCCTGCAGGTCATCCCGGAACCGTTCCGTGAACAGGCGTGCGTCCCGCTGCCAGTGTGCGGCATAGACCGCGCTGCCGAGGATCACGGCGTCCCAGCCATCGAGGCTGGTCACCTCGCGGGCGGGCGTCGCCGTGGCCTTGTGACCGCCGTCGCGGAGGACATGGGCGATCGTCTCTGCGATCTCACCGGTGGAGCCGAACTTGGTGGCGTAGGCGACGAGGACGCGAGCCGGCACTGGATACCACGCTAGGGGGGTCGCACCAGCATGGTGGGCGCGACAGACACATCTTGCGGCCGGCCGGCGTTCTTCGTGAAGCCCACCGGCGGGCAGAGTAAGCATCCCAGCGTCTGTGCTGGCCTGGCCGGAACGAGGTGAGCCCCATCGGTCACGCTGTTGGTTCTGACAACACCAGCAGTGACGAGGGGCTCGAGATGAAGTGTACGGTCCCGGTACAGGTGCAGCTCGCGTCGGACCACGCCGACATCGGCTCGCTCGAGCGCATGATCGCGGCGGCGCTCGCCGATGTCGGCCGCGCGCTGTGGACGGCGCTCGTCACCCGGCTCGAGTCGTCCCTGCCGGCGCCCGCCGTGTGCGAGGGTTGCGGCGGCCCGTTGAAGGCGAACGGCCGGGCACCGCGCCGCCT
>JANNHX010000466.1:0-9553 GCA_031404615.1 Chloroflexota bacterium | reverse complement strand
GTCGACCATGGCGAGGGCAGCTGGCTCGTCACGACCGACGGCGAGCGCTACCTCGACTACACCTCGGGGATCGGCGTCACGAACACCGGCCACGCGCACCCGCGGGTCGTCGCGGCGGTCCAGGCGCAGGCCGCGAAGCTGCTCCACGGCCAGCAGAACATCATGTACCACGAGGCAGGGCTGCGGCTCTACGACCGCCTCGCACACCTGCTGCCGGGCGGCCCCTGGAGCGCGTTCCTGTCCAACTCCGGCGCCGAGGCCGTCGAGGCGGCGGTCAAGCTCGCGCGCGTCGCGACCGGGCGGCCGGTGATCATCGGCTTCCGCTACGCCTTCCACGGGCGGATCGGCAACGCGATGGCCCTCACCGCGGCCAAGGACGTCTACCGGGCCGCGTTCGAGCCGTTGCCGGGATCGATCTACCACACGGCCTACCCGTACTGCTTCCGGGCCCCCGGCGGCGCGCACGACCCGGATGCCTGCACCTGCGACTGGGAGGAGCAGCTGGACCTGCTCTTCCACCAGATGATCTACCCGGAGAGGGTCGCCGCGATCATCGTGGAGCCGGTCATCGGCGAGGGCGGCTACCTCGTCCCGCCGCCGGACTTCCTGCCGCGCCTCCGCGAGCTCACGACGCGCCACGGGATCCTGCTCATCGCCGACGAGGTCCAGACGGGCTTCGCGCGGACCGGCGAGATCTTCGCCGTGCGCCACTGGGACGTGGAGCCGGACATCCTGGTCATGGCCAAGGGCATCGCGTCCGGGCTCCCGCTGTCGGGGATCATCGCCCGCAGGGAGGTCATGAACCGGATGCCGCCCGGCGCCCACGGTGGCACCTACGGCGGCAACGTCGTGTCCTGCGCAGCGGCGATGGCGACCCTCGACGTCATCGAGGAGGAGGGTCTCGCCCAGAACGCCCGGGAGCGCGGCGATCAGTTCCTGGACGGCCTGCGGGCCCTCGCCACGCGGCACGCGTCGATGGGCGACGTGCGCGGCCTCGGGCTCATGGTGGCGGTCGAGTTCGTCAAGCCCGGCGAGGGCGACGGCCGCGTCCCGGACAGTGATGTCACGAAGCGGGTCCAGAAGGCGTGCTTCGACCGCAGGCTCCTGCTCCTGACCGCTGGCACGTCGGTCAACGTCGTCCGGATCATCCCGCCGCTGGTCACGACGGCCGAGGAGGTCGACATGGCGCTCGGGATCATCGCGGAGGCACTGGACGAGGCGGGCGCGTAGGCGCACGATCCGCGCGTGACACATGCTTGGGGGATCGCGCATGAACCAGGGTGAGCGCACGTGAACCAGGGCGTGCGGGCCGCGCGCGAGCGGGTCGAGGCCGTCTATGCCGCCGTGGACCGGCTGACGCCGGATGACCTGCGGCTGACGCCGCTCGCGGCGCGCGACATGGCGGCCCGCGACGCGCTGCTGGCCGAGGTCGAGAGCCTCGCCGACCGCAACGGGCGGGGTGACCTCCTGGACGAGGCCCGAGGCTGGCTGCGGGACGCCATCGGCGCCCGGACGCTCTCCCGCTACCATCCCGAGGCCGGCGTCTGGGGCATCTCGTCGGGCGGGCTGGTCGAAGACCAGGTCAGCCTGCTCCTTGCACTCGAGGACACGGTGTCCGTGGCGGTCGTCGAGGACCTGCTGCTCCCGAACGACGCCGCGATCCTCTCGGATCCAGGGCGGCAGGTCATCGGGATGGCGCCGCTCGCGGTGTCGGGCACGGCCGAGGAGCCCGTGGCGCATGCGTGGGAGCCGAGCGCCGCCGAGTGGAGCGCCGCCTCGCACGGCGATTCGGCCGTGGACCCGGATCAGCCCCTGGCTGGTGGCCGGACCCTGCGCCGGACGTTCTTCTTCGCGCTCGGTGCCGCCGCCGTGGTCTCGGCCCTGATCTTCGGCTTCGGCAGCGGTCAGCCCGTGCTCGGGATCCTCGGCGCCATCGCCGCGGCGGCCGTCGCCTGGACCTTCGCGACCTACCGGTCCGCGCGCCAGTCCTGACGCGGCGTCAGGCCGGCCGGCGGAGCCGCCGCAGGATCTCCTCGTGCAGGATCCCGTTCGTGCCCACGAACGAGGGGCCATCCAGCCCGCGCTCGCCATGCACGTCCGTGACCAGCCCCCCGGCCTCCTCGATCACGACGATCGGGCCGGCCATGTCCCACGACTTGCAGCCGGTCTCGAACATCGCCTCGCCGGCGCCCTCGGCCACCAGGGCGTAGCCCCAGAAGTCGCCGAACCCGCGCTCGCGCCAGGCCGCGCTGATCAGCGCGTCGAACCCCGGCATCAGGCCGCTCGCGATGGTGTCGCGGCTCGACCCGTAGAGCAGCTGCGCGTCCTCGATGGCGGCGACGCGCGACACCCGGATCGGGCGCTCCCCGTCGAGCGAGCGGTTCCACGCCCCGCCGCCCCGGTGGGCGTACCAGCGCTCGCGCATCGCCGGTGCGGAGATGACGCCGACCTGGAGCTCGCCGTCGTGCTCGATCCCCAGCAGGGTCCCGAAGAGCGGCACGCCCCGGATGAAGTTGTGGGTGCCGTCGATGGGGTCGATGTACCAGCGGGTCCGGGCGTCGCCGGCCTGCGTCCCGTACTCCTCGCCCACCAGCCCGTGGTCCGGGTAGCGCTCGTGGATGCGCTCGCGGATGAGGCGCTCGATCCCCTGGTCCGCGACCGTCACGAAGGTGCGGTCCGGCTTGCGCTCGATGTCCAGGTCACGCCGGAAGTGCGCCAGCGCGATCTCGTCGGCGGCGTCGCACAGCTCGAGGGCGAAGGCGAGCCACTCGCGCAGGGTGGCCTCGGGGACGCGGGCGAGGGAGGCGGACCAGCCGGGTCCGAAGGCGAGGTCGGTCATGGCGCCATGATGCCCTGCCCGGGGAGGCGGCGCGGCACCCTCGGGGCCCGGGGAGGCGGCGCGGCACGGGACCCGTCAGGCCAGCGGCTCGTCACCGGGGGTCTCGATGCGGATGCGGACCGGGAACGGACCCGGCCCCGGAATCGCGAATGGCGTGCCGGGGCCGGACGTCACCGCGTCAGCCGGCGGCCGCGGCCTTGAGCGCCTCGGGGATGGGGCGCGAGACCACGACGGGCGTCACGTACTTGCTGACCATCTCGAGCGAGCCGTCCACCTTGAGCTGGGTGAACAGGTACCCGCTCTTGGCGCCCTGGCTGGCCAGGATCTCGTCCTTGGTGGCGAGGTCCCACAGCTGGCGCTTGAACGGGCCGATGGCCTTCTTGCGGGTGGTGTAGAGGAACTGGTCCTCGGTCTGGCCGTCCTTGCGCTCGTCCGCGGCATTGACGCGGCACCACGCGTAGATCTCCTCCATCAGCTCGGCCGGGAAGGCCGGGTGCTGGTAGAGGGCGTTCTGGAAGCCCGTCGCGAGGTGGACCTCGGCCGTCTCAACCTCGGGGAACTTGTGGAACAGCTCATCGGGCAGCGTTGAGGCACCGTGCTGCACCGCGCCGGCCAGGCCGTGCTCGCGGGCCAGGACACCGAGCTTGCCCAGGACATCGAAGTCCAGCTTGACCTCGGCGACGCCGCCGCCGGGCAGCGGCACGCCACCGTGGCTGGTGCCGGTCTGGACACTGACCTTGGACAGGCCCTTGGCTCCCGGGGCGCGCTTCTGGAGCTCCGCGTTGTACCCGCCGAGATAGGCCTTGAGCTCGTCGACGGTGCTGTTGACCTTGCCGACCTCGCCGATCTCCCCGCCGACGCTGACGGTCACGCCGTCCGCCTCGAGCGACCGGATCAGCGCGGTGAGCTCCGCGGCGCGGAGGTAGTTCTCCTTCTGCTCCTCGTCCAGGTTCGGCTTGGAGAGGTCCACCAGCGTGGAGCTGTCGATGTCGATGTTGCGATAGCCCGCCTCGATGGCGAGCCGGCAGGCGCGGCGGATCTCCTCGGTCATGGCCTCGGGGTCGGTCGCGTACTTCTTGGCGTTGAACTGGTAGTGGTCGCCCTGGACGAAGATCGGGCCGTTCCAGCCCGCGGCGATGGCGCCCGCGTACACGGAGGTCGCGAAGTCCATGGGCCGCTGGAAGGTGTAGGTCTGCTCACTGCGGGCGATCTCGACGATCAGCGCGCCGACGTCCTGCCTCGCGGCGGTCTCGTAGATCGTGCGCGCCATGTCGAAGGTCTGCGCGCGCAGGTTCATGGCCGGGACCGAGAAGCCGCTGACCTCGCCGCGGCTGCGGGCCATGTACAGCTCCTGGATCGACGCGGAGCGCGCACCGAGGGCCTGGCTGGCCTCCCAGACGATCCAGCGGGCCGCCTCGGCGGTCGCGTCGTCGGTGGCGAAGGCGGCGGTCCAGGCGAGATCCGCGGCAGCCTCGGAGCGGAAGCGGGCGGCATCGTCGATGACGAGCGTGTCCTCGGCCACGTGCGCGATCCCGGAGAGGTGCGCGAGCAGGTCGGCGGGTGAGGTGGCGACGTAGGGCATCGAGGTCAGATCTCCTGTAGGTGTCAGGGAGATGGTACCGGCGGCGGCACGGCGGGCACGGATTCCCGGCCGCCCCCTCGGCGGCCACGCTGAGCATGACGCATCGGGCGCGCGCGGGTTCAGGGCGGAACGGCGTGAGAGGTGCGGGCCCGTCACCCTGCAGGGCGGGCCGGGTGGACCCCGCCGGAGGGCCGGTTGGACGCCGGACCGGTTCGGCTCCGAACCGTCACGGCCGGGGGCGGCCTGCCTCCCAGCCCGTGGCGCCCGTGAGCGGCCGCGCCGAGGTCCCTCGCCGTCACCCCAGCCGTCAGCCGGTCGGCACCGCGGGCGGAACCCGGATCAGCTCGATGGCGCTGCGCGGGCAGTCGCCCACGGCCTGCTCGAGGAGCGCCTTGTCGGCGTCCATGTCGCGGGCCACGGCGTGCCCTGTCTCGTCGATGACGAAGATGTCGGGCAGCAGGTCCGCGCAGAACCCGAACCCGAAGCACTCGTCACGGTCCACGGCCGCGCGCAGTCGATCGATGCTCACGGCGCCACCTCGACGGGCACGCGATCGAACCGGGCCGGGACCCGGGAGCCTTCGACGGTGGCCCACGCAATCTCCGGCTCCCCGTCGAGCCGCCAGCCCGGTACCGCCGCGAGCAACGCCTCGAGGAAGACACGGGCCTCGAGCCGCGCGAGGTGGACGCCGATGCAGGTATGCGGCCCGTTCCCGAAGGCGACATGGGGATTCGGGCTGCGCTCGAGGTTGACCGTTCCGGGGTCCGTGAACACCGTCGCGTCATGGTTGGCGGCCGCGAACCCGAGCAGCACGAGGTCGCCGCCGTGCGCGCGTCCCCAGGGCCCGCTGATGTCCTCGGTCGCGACCCGCTCGATGGCCGGCAGCGGGCTGAGGAAGCGCAGCAGCTCCTCGACCGCGGCTGGGATCCGGCCCGGGTGCGCCGCGAGCCGCACACGCTCGCCCTGCTCCGCCGCAAGGTGCCACATCGCGCCGGCGATGAGGCCGATCACCGTGTCGCGCCCGCCGGCGAGGATGAGGTTGCCCAGGCCGTGGCGCTCCTCGCGGCTCAGCCGACGCCCCTCCAGCTCCGCACGGGCGACGAGGGAGAACGCGTCCGTGCCCGGATGCTCGTCCGCCTCCGCGAAGACGCGCCCGAGGTAGCGCTCGAGCCGCGACCCGTCGCGCCGGCCGTCGGGCATCGTCTCCCAGGACTCGGTGCCCCATCCGACGAGCTCGTCGGCGTCCTGCGGCCGGCCGAAGGCGATCGCGATCGACGCCCCGACCATGGGCAGCGCGAGCTCGTGCACCGCCTCCACGTGGCCCCGGGCGGCGAACCGGGCGGCGATTCCGGCCGCCACGGCCCGCAGGGCCGGCTCCAGGGCCGCGATAGCCGGCCGCGCGAAGACCGGGGCCAGAATCGCGCGGTACGCGCCGTGTTCGGGCGGGTCGACCTCGAGTGGGAGCTGCCGGTAGGTGCGGACGTCGCGGTCGCCCAGCAGGTCGGACGAGAACGTCACCGGGTCCTTCGCCGCCGCCTTGACCGCCGCGTGCCCGGTGATCTCCGCGACGGCCATCAGCCGCCTGACCCCGATGAGCGACGCCTCGCGGCCCGCCCGCCGACCGCTCACCCCGCATCTCCGGTCGCCACGGCCTCGGGGCACGTTGCCCGCGCGTAGGCCGTCATGGCATCCACGTTCTCAAGTGGCGTGGCCGCGGGGATCTCGCACCCAGCGCCGACCACGAACCGCGGGCCTGCCTCGGCGTGGCAGGCGGCCACCCGCGCCGTCACCGCGTCCGGCGTCGCCGCCATCAGCTCCGTGACCGGGTTGAGGTTGCCGAGGAGCACCTGGCGCGGCCCGGCGTCGGCGCGCGCGCCGTCGAGCGGCGTGAGCGAGTCCAGGTCCACGATGTCCGCGCCGAGGCTCGCCATCACGTCCACGGACCGCCTGGTGTTCCCGCAGATGTGCAGACGCACCCGGGCGCCCATCGCATGGATCTCGTCGATGAGGCGCCGCTCATGGGGCGCGACGACCTCTCGGTAGATCGCGGGACCGACCAGGCTCGCCGCCGCGTCCCCCACCCCGATGATGTCGGCGCCGGCATCGACCTGGGCCCGCGCGAAGGCGACCGCCTGGCGCACCGCGAACCCGAACAGGTCGTCAACGAAGCCCGGGTCGTCGGCGAAGTCCAGCATGAGCGTGCTGATCCCGCGCAGGTCCGCGGCCTCCGCGCAGGGTCCCTCCACCCAACCCTCGACGAGCCGGGTCGAGCCGCCGGTGGCCCGGAGCAGCTCCACGCCCCGGATCCTGTCCGTCATCCGGCCGCCTCCCGACGGGTCGGCCTGCACGAGACCGGCGAGGGTCGACCTGTCCCGGAGCAGGGCCCGGGTGTCGTCCAGGGCCGGGGGCTGGTCCTCGAACCACGTCACCTGGGCGCCGAGATCCACGGCCTCCCGTGTCGGGTCCGAGATCGCGGAGACATGGTCGAAGCCGAACCGCTCCGCGACGAGCGTCTGTGCCCGAGCCAGCTCCCGGAAGTCGGTGCAGTACCGCCGGTACGGGACGCCGGCGAGGCGCGCCGCGAACATCATGGTCAGCGGCATGACGGGCAGGTGGTCCACGGCGTTGCCGTCGAGGTGGGCGAGGACGAGCGCCCGCGAGTCGGCGGGCTGCGCGGCGGCGGGCTGGATCACGGCTTGGACCTCCGGGCGATACGTGCTGGTCATGCTGCGCCGAAGACGACGCGGTAGCTGCGGTCTGCTCGCTGGAGCGCGAGGATGACGGCGCCCCGGGCCTTGGCGTCGTGGCCGAGGGCCCAGGGGCGGATCACCAACCGTCGCGTGTGCGATGCCATGGCGTGCCGGGTGAGGGCCTCGCGGAACGGGGCCAGGATCAGTTCGCCGCCCGCGAACAGCCCGCCGCCCAACACGAGCACGTCCGGATTGAGGATGTCCACCATCCACGATGCCCCGATGCCCAACGTGCGCCCCGCGTCGGCCAGGAGCTCCAGCGCAACGGCGTCGCCGGCGTCGGCCGCCGCGTAGACGTCGAGGCCGCTGATCGAGTCGCCGAGCGGGGCGAGGCGGGTCGGACGTCCTTCGCTGATGGCGCGCCGCGCCTTGCGCGCGAGGCTCAGCGCCGAGGCCTCGGACTCCAGACATCCGGTGTTGCCGCACAGGCAGGCCTCGTTCGAGCCCGGGATGACGGCGTGGCCCACCTCTCCGGCCATCCCCTCGGCGCCGTGGACGAGGCGCCCCTCGTGCACGATCGCGGAGCCGACCCCCGTCCCCGCATACAGGAGCACCATCGACCGGGCACCCCGTCCGGCGCCCTCTACATGCTCCGCGGCGGCCGCCGCCTGGACCGAGTTGTGGACGTAGGTGCTCGTCCCGATCCGCGTGGACAGCGCCTCGGCGATGGGCACGTCTCGCCAGCCCAGGTTGGGGGCGTGCACACACGTCCCCGTCTCGAGGTCGACGGTGCCCGGGACGCAGACGCCGATCGACGAGAGCCGGCGACGGGCGATGCCGGCACCCTCGATCACTCCCTCAATCGCGGTCGCGATCTCCGAGAGCGCCATCGCGGCCGCGGTCGCCGGCGTCGGGAAGCGGCGCCGCTCCAGCTCGCGGCCCGCCGCGTCGGCGAGGATGAGGGTCGTGTAGTGGACGCCGACGTGGACGCCGACGACGAACAGCGAGCGGGCGTTGAACTGGAGCAGCACAGCGGGGCGACCCCGCCCGGCGCCGGCACGGGTCGTCCCTGCCTCGCGCACCAGACCGTCGGCAAGGAGGTCGTCCACGATGAGCGACACGGTGGGCTTGGCGAGCGAGACCGCCTTGGCCAGGCTCGCCCGCGAGATGGGGCCGTTGTGCTTGATCGCCTCCAGGACGAGGGTGCGATTCACCGAGCGGATGATCCCTGCATCTGCCGTGCCCGTGCCGTCGCGTCGCTCCACCGAGACCCCTTCGTTCGGGTTCCTGACTAATTGCGCAGGATAACAGCCAATCCGCAACCCATGCCATCCCGGGCTCCAGGCGCCGTGACCTCCGAACCGGGCCACTCCGGCCTTGACATGTTTTGTAAGTCCTCGTTACATTCCGGTTGTCGATCGGTTGCGCCGTCGCGGAGGAGGACTCGGCGTGCGCATGGGGTCGCGGGCGCTCCACGGCCCCGCCCACCCGTGCGCTGAATGAGCCCCTCAGGAGGGTGCACCGGCACGCGAATTGGCCACCCGGGATCTCTATCGACCCGCTGGCCGGCATGGAGGAGCAACCCAGTGAATTCCCGTGTGTTGGCCGTCGGCCTCGCGGTCGTGGCCATCGTGGCCAGCGCTTGCGGCAGCAGCGGCAGCTCCAGCAGCGGCGGCATCGCCCTGCTCCTGCCCTCCGTCGATGCGGCTCGCTACGAGTCCGCCGACCGCCCCGGCTTCGAGGCCAAGATCAAGGAGCTCTGCCCGAGCGTCAAGTACACCTACAACAACGGCGGCGGCTCCAGCGCCACGCAGCAGCAGCAGGCCGAGGCCGCCATCACCAACGGCGCCAAGGTCCTGGTGCTCGACCCGCAGGACGGTGACGCGGCCGGTGCCATCGTGACGGCCGCCCAGGCCAAGGGCGTCAAGGTCATCAGCTATGACCGCCTGATCAAGGGCGGCAGCAAGCCCGACTTCTACATCTCGTTCGACAACGAAGCCGTGGGCAAGCTCCAGGGCGAGGCGCTCCTGGCCAAGCTGACCGCGGACGGCAAGACCAACGCCAAGGTCATCTGGATCAACGGCTCGCCGAAGGACAACAACGCCCTGCTGTTCGCGAAGGGCGCCCACGGCGCGCTCGACGGCAAGGTCCAGATCGTCCCGTCGGAGCAGGCCATGGCCAACTGGAAGCCCGAAGAGGCCCAGCAGCTCATGGAAGCCGCCATCACCTCGCTGGGCAAGGACGGCTTCGACGCCGTCTACGTCGCCAACGACGGCGGCGCCGGCGGCGCCTACGCGGCCATGAAGTCCAACGGCGTCGACCCCGCGACCAAGCCGATGACCGGCCAGGACGCGGAGCTCGCCGCGGTCCAGCGGATCCTGCTCGGCCAGCAGTACATGTCCGTCTACAAGGCCATCAAGCCCGAGGCCGAGGGCGCCGCGC
>JANNHX010000465.1:0-18813 GCA_031404615.1 Chloroflexota bacterium | reverse complement strand
CCGGGCCGACGCCGTCCCCCCCCCCCCCCACTAGTGCGGGGCGGGCGGGCCGCGGGCCGGCCGCCCGCACACCATCCCCCCCCGGCCGCGGGCCGGGGGCGCTTCCCGTTACCCCGGATCCACCGGTGGAGCGCCGCAGTTCGCCGCTCCAGGCCCGCTCAGGCCAAGGCGGCGACGAGCACGGAAGCGAGCGCACCTGCAGGTGCGCGCGCGACGCACAGTGCGGGAGTGACGCGCACAGGAGCCAACGCACGCATGGGCCGCATGGGCGCGCGAGATGCAAGCGGAGGTCGGTGGATCCGGAGCAACAGGAGGATCGGGGGTCAGCCCGCCGCGCCGGGGCCCACGGGTCCTGCGCTCTCGCACCAGCTGACGCTGCCGCTCTTCTGGCTGCCACGGTAGTCATAGGTCGTGCCGCCCGCCTGGACCACGACCCGGTACCCGGGGGTGATGACCTCCGTGTACATGAAGCCGACCTTGGGGCATCCGGCGGCGCCGTTGGGCCAGGTCACCGCGTCCGCGGAGACGACGGTCACGGTGGAGGCGTCGACGCCGGCCCGGGTCGCCGCGTCGTTCACCGCCTGCGCGATGATCGCGGGCGGGACGCCCTCGCCCGGCATCGTGGTGGGATCCACGGGGAGGACCTCCTTGCTGGGCTCGGCGCCGGGCGAGGCGGCGGGCTCCGATGCGGGCGGCGCGCCGGTCAGGGAGGCGGCGGGCGTGGCCGCCGCGCCGCCGCTGCAGGCGGCCGCTGTGACGGCGAGCAGGATGCCCGCGACGAGGAGTCCCGGGCGGGTTCGGGACGGGGTGCGTGTGGTCATGGCCCGGGGACGCCTCGAGGGGCGCCGCGGTTCCGTGCCCAGGTTCCATGCCCGGCCCTGCCCATGGCACCACGACCCGGGCTGCGGCCCGTCGGATGGGCGCCGGAAGGTAGACTGCGGCCGTCGTGCTGCCCCTCGTGGCGCCCCGCGCCGTCATCGAGCTTTCCTTCGACCCGATCCTCACTGTCGGTGGCGTCAGCGTGCGGCTGGAGACGCTCGGGGTGGCGCTCGCGATCCTTGTCGGGCTCGTGGTGGCCGCCCTCGTGGCGCGCCGGACGCCCGTCGACGTCACCCGCCCGGCCGATGCGCCCAGCCCGGAGCCGGGCGAGCTGAACCACCTGCGGCGTGACGACCTGCTGTACATCGCCGTCGCGGCGCTGCCCGGGGCGGTGGTCGGCGGGCGGCTGGGCTACGCCCTCATCCACCTCGACTACTACGGGTCGAACATGGCCGCGCTCCTCGACATCGGGGCCGGCGGGCTCCAGCTCTCGCTGGGGGTCGTGGGCGGCGTGGTGACCGCATCGATCGTCGCCGCGCTGCTCGGCGCGCCGCTGGGTCGCTGGATGCATGCGCTGGTGCTGCCCGTGCTCCTCGTGCTCGCGGGCGGCAAGGCCGCGATGGTCCTCGGCGGCACGGGCCAGGGCCAGCCCAGCGACGCCTCGTGGGCGACCGCCTATCTCGGACCGGGGCCGTGGGGCTCGCTCGCGCCCGCGCTGCCCGCGCACCCCTCGCAGGCGTACGAGGCGCTCACGACCGTGGTCGTGATCCTGGTCGTCATGTGGTTCGTCGCGCTGGACACCTTCAAGGGCCGCAACGGCGGGGCGCTCCTGTTTGGCATCGGGCTGTGGGCCGTGGCGCGCGCGCTCGTGGCGATCACGTGGCGCGACCCCGAGGTCGCCGGGCCCTTGCGCATGGACCAGGTGATCTCGATCGTGATCGCGTGTGTCTCGTTCGCGCTCATGGTGGCGGTCGGCGGCGTCGCAGTCGTCCGTGGCCGGCGGGCCGGCGCCGCGACACCTGGCGACGGCATAGGCTCCGCGACCCCCGTCGCATCCACGTCGACCACCGGCGACGGCGGCATCGACTGGCCCGACCCGGCGAGCCGACCCCGCATCTGATCCGTCGCCCCGATTCTCAGCCCCGCCCGCATCGCGGTGGCGTGGCGGCCAGCAGCCACGGCCGCCGTCCCAGCCCATCCGAGGTGCTTGCCATGACGTCGCTTGCCGCGCCCACAGGCGCGCGAACGCTACAGCGCCGCGCGCAGGACCCCGGTGAGCTCCTCGTCGGTGAGCACCACGGGGTTCGTCTTCATCGAGCTGCCGCGGCCATCCGCGACGATCCCCGGAATGCCCGCCTCGTCGAGGCCATAGTGTCCCAGGCCGGGGATCGCCAGCGCCGCGGTCCATCGGCGCAGCTCCGCCACGAGGGCGGCACGCGCGTCGGCGTCCGGCGTCGCCTCCTGGAGGTGAGCCAGCAGCCGCCCGAGCGTCGCATACCGCGAGAGGGCGCCAGACCGCGGCGAGCGCGCCTCCAGCGCCGCCACGTTCGCGGCCGTGATCCCGGCGAGCGTCGTCCCGCAGGCGATGCCGTGGGGGATCGGCAGCTGCGCTCCCAGCGGCGAGGCGAGACCGTGCACCCCGCCCAGGCCCGCGTGCGCGAGGCAGATCCCGGACAGGAGCGCGGCGTACGCCATCCGGGAGCGCGCCGCCGGAGCGGCAGGGCCCTCGGGATCCGCATGCCAGGCGAGCAGCCCGTCGCGGGCCGCCGCGAGGCCGGCGAGTGCCAGGGCATCGGTCACGGGGCCGGCCTTGGTCGACACGTACGCCTCGAGGAGCTGGGTCGCGGCATCCATGCCGTTCGCTGCGATCCGGACGGGATCCGTGCCGGCGAGCAGGTCCGGGTCCACCACGGCGTCCGCGGCGACCAGCCGCTCGTCGCGGAACGAGCGCTTGTAGCCGTTTGGGCCGCGCTCACTGATGACGGCGTTGCGCGTCGCCTCGGAGCCCGTGCCGGCGGTCGTGGGCACGGCGACCAGCGGGACCGGTGTGCCGTCATACGCGCGGTAGCCCGGGAGGCCCTCCAGGTGGTCGACCACGGACGCGCCCGACCGGAGCAGGCCCGCGATCGCCTTGCCGGCGTCCAGCACGCTGCCGCCACCGACGGCGAGCACGACATCGACATCGGCCGCCCGGTTCACCGCCACCGCCCCGTCGATCACGCCGGGGGAGGGCTCGTCGGGGACCGTCACCTCACCGGCATGCGTCACGCCGGCCGCCTCGAGGCCCGCGAGGAGCGTGTCGCGGTGGCCCGACGCCGCGAGCGACCGACCGCCCGTCACGAGCAGGACGCGCGTCCCGTGCGCGGCCGTGATCGCGGGGACCTGGGCGAACGTCCCCGCCCCGAAGGTGATCCGCGGGATCCGCCCCAACGCGAACGCGGGAACGGGCGGCAGGACCGCGTCGGCCGCCGGGCCGGTGTCGCTCACGATGCCCCGGTCTCCGGGAACAGCCCGACGTAGCGCACGCCGTAGCGCGGCTCCACGAACCAGTCGGCCGTGGCCTCGCGCCAGGCGGCGTAATGCGGTGTGTCCCTGTGGGCCCTGGCCGCGGCCTCGTCGAGGTACCACTCGTAGATGAGGAACTCCGTCGGGTCATCGGCGAGGCGAAGGAGGTCGAACCGGACGTTGCCGTTCTCGCGGCTCGACGCCTCGCAGTTGGAGCGACAGGCGTCGGCGAACGCGTCGGCGTGCTCGGGCCTGACGTGGCAGTGGACGAGGGTCACGAACATCGGCGGTGCTCCCTGTGGTGGCGGCGGCGCGTCCCGCTCCGAATCTATGCCCGTTGGACCACCGGCGGGAGGACCGACGGGCCCATCCCGCGCCCGGACGGCACTGTCTGCGCCGGGACCGCGGGCGGAGGCTGGCGCCGATCGATCACATCAGCCCGAGGAGCGTCCATGGCCCGCCAGTTCGTCGTCCAGCTCGACAATCACCCGGGCGAGCTCGCGCAGCTCAGCCGGACGTTCGCCCAGCGCGGCGTCCAGATCCACCACGCGGCGTGCGCCGGCACCGGCCCGCTGCAGTGCATGTTCGTCACCTTCACGGACGACGACGCGGCGCGCTCCGTGCTCAAGGGCCTCGGCCACCCGTTCATCGAGGGCGAGCCCGTCATGGTCGAGATCCCGGACGAGCCCGGGAGCCTGGGCGCGGTCAGCCAGAAGCTCGCCGACGCGGGCGTCATGGTCAGCGGCGTGATCCAGGCGGGCAGGAAGCCGGGCCTGGTCGAGATGGCGTTCTGCGTGGACGACGAGTGCAAGGCCCGCGAGGCGCTGGGCCTCCACGTCGAGGACGGCGTGGGCTGCTCGAGCTAGGTGGCGGGGCGCAGGTTCGCTCCGGCGCCCGGCGCCCGGTGCCCGGCGCGGCTGATCGCCGTTTAGATCAGAATCGCCGTGCTCACGCACGGGTCGGGCGTCCAGACCCGAGTTTCGTGGCGCGGTCCCTGCGTGGAGGGGCCGATCCTGATGCAGTTGCCGATCAAGAGTCCGGGCCGGCCGCCTCGTGACCGTGGTCCGCGTCAGCGGCAGTCGTCGGGGCCGAGCGTGACCCCTGCGAACGAGTCCGGGATCACCCACAGGATGATCTCGCCAGAGCCGCCGGTGACCGAGCCCTCCTCCGCGTTGATCTTGCCCGGCGGCGGCTTGAGGCAGAGGTAGTGGCGCTGGTCGAGGGGAAACCGCCACGACACCCGGTATCCGAGCGCCAGCAGTCGCTGGTGGGCTTCTGCTGGCGACATCCGGTAGACCCCGAATCCCGCGAGCGGGCCGCCCGGCGCGAAGGGATCGATCTCCTCGTCGAGTGGCTTGCCACCGTCGGGCGGTGCTGCGTCGTTGACCTGGGGCGAGACTGACAGCTCGAGTGCGGCGATCCGCAGGCGCACGTCAGCGCGCAGTCCGTGACTCACGATGTCGATGTCGCCCTTCCACGGAGTCTCGAGCGGTGCTCGGATCACGGGCAGGTCATCGAACCGGGCCCACTCACGTCGGACCGTGCCGTCGTAGGTCTCGATCGCGCTCACCCACCAGTCCCTGCTGTCCGATGCGAATTCCATCAGCAGGCGCTGTGCGCGTCCGTGCTGGACCCAGGTCGCGTCGAGATCCCACGTCTCGAGGGATCCCGCGCTGCCCTCGAGCTCGACGTCGGCCGGCGGCAGGAAGGTCCGGCCCCCGCCCTGGATCTCGATCGCGTCCGCCCGCAGGCTCGCGGCTGAGACGGACCAGTCGATCCTCTTCGTCGTCGTCTGGTTCTCGCCACCGTTCAGGAGGGAGAGACCGAACGCCATGGCCAGCGTGCCCGCTGCCAGGACTCCGAGGACGAGCGCGACCCGCCACCCATGGGCTGGGTGGGTGTCCGTGGTGGTCATGGGTCCCGCTCACTCCTCGAAACGGCGCACGCCCGGTCAGTGGAGAGGCGCCGCATCGGCCCGCCTCCGGCGCCCTGCCTGGCACGGCTCGGTGCCAAGATGCAGGTGCTGGTGCAGAGTTCGCCGCAGGATCGGCCGAATCTGCGTTGAGCTCCGCGAGGAACGTGGCGATCTGGCTCCCACGTGTGCCACAGCGCCTCCGCCGGACCCACCAAGTCTCCTACGCGAGCCGCGCGTAGTCCGAGCGGTCGCGCTTCAGGAACCGCCCGTGGCCCTTCCGCCCCGTGAACTCGCCGTTGCGGACCACCACGGAGCCGCGGCTCAGGACCACGTCGGACGCGCCCTGGATCTCCTTGCCCTCGTAGCAGGAGTAGTCCACGTCCATGTGGTGCGTCGCGGCGCTGATGGTGTGCCTGCGGTCCGGGTCGTAGATCACGATGTCCGCGTCGGCACCCACCGAGATCGTGCCCTTGCGCGGGTACATGCCGAACAGGCGCGCCGGCTCGGTGGAGATGATCTCGACCCAGCGCTCCTTGCTGATCCTGCCGCCGACCACGCCGCCGTCGAACAGCAGGTCGACGCGGTCCTCGACGCCAGGCAGGCCGTTGGGGATCTTGCGGAAATCGCCGCGGCCCAACTCCTTCTGGCCGTGGAAGTCGAACGGGCAGTGGTCCGTCGCCACGACCTGAAGGTCGTTCCGCCGGAGGCCGGTCCAGAGCTCCTCCCAGTTGGGGTCCTTCTCGCGAAGGGGCGGGGAGCACACGAACTTGGAGCCCTCGAACCCGTTGCCCAGGTCGTCGAGCGAGAGGAACAGGTACTGGGGGCAGGTCTCGGCGAAGACGGGCTGGCCGCGGTCTCGGGCCTCGCGGACGGCGTTGAGCGCGTCGACGACCGAGAGATGGACGATGTAGACGGGCGCGCCGGCGGCCTCGGCCAGGCGGATGACGCGGCTGGTCGCCTCGCCCTCCAGGACCGGCTTGCGGGCGATGCCGTGGTAGCAGGGGTCCGTCTTGCCCTCGGCGACGAGCTGGGCCGCGACGACATCGATCACGGGGCCGTTCTCGGCGTGCATGAGGATCAGGCCGCCGTTCTGCCGCGTCTGCTGCATCGCCCGGAAGATGTGGTCGTCGGGGCTGAGGAAGACGCCGGGGTAGGCGGTGAAGAGCTTGAAGTCCGGAATGCCCTCGTCCACGAGGACGTCCATCTCGGCGAGCGTGTCGTCGGTGACGTCGCTCATGATCATGTGGAAGGCGTAGTCGACGACGGCGTTGCCCTCGGCCTTCGCAAACCACGCGTCGAGGCCCGTCCGCAGGGCCTGGCCCTTGGACTGGACGGCGAAGTCGACGATGGTCGTGGTTCCGCCGTGGGCCGCCGCGATCGTGCCCGTCTCGAAGGTGTCCTTCGCGAAGGTGCCGCCGAAGGGCAGCTCCATGTGCGTATGAGCGTCGATGGCACCCGGGATGACGTACCTGCCGGTGGCGTCGATCGTCTCGTCGGCGGTCACGCCGGCGGCCGCGAAGCCCGTACCGATCTGCGCGATGGTCTCGCCGTCGACGAGGACGTCCGCGACGTAGGAGCCCCCGGCCGTGACGATGGTGCCGTTGGCGATCAGGGTCCGCATCGATCCTCCTCGCGTTCGTGGTCCGCCCGGTCCGGAGGGGATCGGGGACGCGTGGGGCAATCGTAGCGATGCGGGGAGGTGAGGGTGCAGTCGCGCGGGGGGGGGTCCTGCGTCAGGGCCGGTTGGCGAGCGGGGTGCCGGGCGGGCAGGCCTCGCGATCAGCCGAGCGGGAGCGTCAGCCGGATCCCCACGACTGCGGCGAGGCCGAGCTCCACCGACCAGGCGAAGGCAGCGAAGGCGACCGCCCCCAGGGCGACAGTGAAGGCGAGGGCGCCACGGGCCTTGCGCCTGCGCTGCTCCCGGCGCGCGGCCGGGCCGTCGACCTCCCAGAACGGGTCGCGACGGGTCTTGAACAGCGATCGAGCGGACATGCGGTGCCTCCAGCACTGGTAGTGTCTTCGGGGGAGCCCCACGGCGACGAGAGTGACCAACGTCACCGGACCCCACCCAGCACCGCACCGGACCCCACCGAGCATGGAGAACTCGTGGGGCGGCCGCCGATGGCGGTGCGCGGGCGCACCGGAATGGCGATCGGCGTCAGGACAGGAGCAGCTCCAGCAGCTCCGCCGTGGGCGGGTGGATGGCGGTCGCCTCGTCCTCGGCGGCTTGCTCGGCCTCGGTCATGCCCGGGGCCTCGCCCTCGGCGAGGATGAGGCCGTGGGGCGTGGTGACGCGCCATCGCCAGTCGTGGTGGGCAGGGTCCGCGATGATCTCGAGGTCACGCCCGTGGAGGTGCGCGGCCAGCGCCTGTTCGGGTGTTCCCTGTTCGGGATGCCAGCTTGCGATCCGCATCGACCCCCTCCTTGCGACCCTGATCGAGCGTGCGCGCGGGGCGCGCCACGGACAAGGGCCGTCGGTCCCGGGCGCGGCGCATGGGCGGTTGCGGCTCAGCGGCGGGCGGCGGCGGCTCAGCGGCGGGTGGTCACGAAGCGCAGGACCGCGACGAGGTAGAGCGTCATGAGCGCCGCGAGGCGGAGGAGGTCCGCCTGGTCCGCCAGGAACAGGAGTGGGTACGCCCCGATTCCGGCGGCGATCGCGGCGACCCGCCTGTTCCGGCCCAGGAGCCTCGCCGCAACGAGCACGCACAGGGTCAGCAGCACGCCCAGCGTCCCGGCGCTCGGGCTGAGCGCGAACGCGGCGCCCGCGAACACGGCCGCGCCGCGCCCACCCGACAGCCGCCCGAACAGCGGCCAGCACGCGCCGAGCAGCGCCCCGAGCCCCGCGACCCAGCCGATGGACCACGAGAAGGTCACCGTCCCGAGCGCGACCGGCAGCACGCCCTTGGCGAGGTCGCCGGTCAGCGCGAGGAGTCCCCAGCCGGGGCCGGCGAGCTTCCAGACGATTGCGGAGCCCGGGGTGGCCTCGCCTTCGAGGTTGACGTCGATGCCGGCGGCACGACCCACGAGCGCCGAGAGCGGGATCGATCCGATGAGATAGCCGAGGAGCAGCGCGATCCCCGCGACGAGGGCGTCGCCGGGGAGCGTGGCTGTGTCGATGCCGGTGGCGCCGATCACGAGGGGCCACGCGCTCTCGGCCCACCGCCGGCCAGCGCGCCCAGGCGCAGGCTCACGACGCCCCGCGGGACCCGGGAAGCGAGCAGGCTGACGCCCGCGATGGACACGACGATGACGAGGAGGCAGAGCCCGGGCACGGAGTGATGATGCTCGCTGGTGGAGGGAGACACTCGGCCTTCGGGCGCGTTTGCGGCGCGGATGGGTCCCCCGGATGGATCCCCGCGGCGGCCGTCCCCCGGCGGCCGTCCCCGCGGCGGCCGTCCCCGCGGCCGATCCTCCTGCATCCCCCTCGGATACGCCTCGGCATGGTGGTAGAGGCTCTGGTCGGCCCGGATCCCCTCATCTACGCCTCCACGTGGTGGATGAGGGTCCCTGGCACCGTGCGTCCTCCCTTGCACCATGCCAGGGCGTGAGTGAGGGAGCCCGCCGTCAGACCCGCGCCGGCGCCACGTCGCGAAGCGCCGGGATGACGTGCTTGCCGTAGAGCTCCAGCTGCTCCTCCTCGTTCCCGTTCATCAGGTAGAGGTTGAACTGGTTGACGCCGGCCGCCGCGAGGTCGCGCAGCCGCTCGATGTGGCGCTCCGGCCCGCCGACGAGACAGAACCGGTCGACGATCTCGTCGGTCACGAACGACGCGTTGGACGAGCCGACCTCCGCGTGGTGCAGGTAGTCGTAGCTCTCGCGGTCGGAGATGTACGCGGTGAGCTCGGGCGGCAGGTCCTCGCGCGGGTACTTGTTGACGAGGTCCACGACGTGGTTGCCCACGAGCGCCGGGAACCAGCGGGTCCGGTCGCGCCCGTCCGCGAGGTCGCCCACGTGGGCGGGCGCCGCGGCCATGACCTGGACGTGGTTGGGATCGCGGCCGGCCGCCGCAGCGGAGTCGCGGACCTGCGAGACGAACCAGCGCACGAGGTCAGGGTCGCCGATCTGGAGCATCGCCCCGTCCGCGATCCGCCCGGTCAGCTTGAGCGCCACCGGCCCGTAGCCCGCGATCCAGACCGGCAGCTGGTGCCCGGAGGTCCAGGGCAGCTCCAGCATCGTCCCCTCGAACTCGATGCCGCGCCCCTCGACGAGCGCGCGGATGACGTGCACCGCCTGCTCGAGGTCCTTCATCGTGGTGGGCGCCTTGCCCAGGACCCGCCGCGCGGAGTCGCCGCGGCCGATGCCAAGGTCCATGCGCCCGCCGGAGATCTCGTTGAGCACCGCGAGCGACGAGGCCGTGACGGACGGCTCGCGCGTCGCCGGGTTCGTGACGCAGGTTCCGAAGCGCATCGTCGTGGTCGCGCCCGCCATCAGGGTCAGGAGCGGGTACGGATCCTTCCACAGGACATGCGAATCGAACAGCCAGCCGTACTCGAAGCCGGCGGCCTCCGCCTGCTTCGCCAGGGCGATGGTGCGCTCGATCGAGTGATCGGGCTTGAGGGTGAACCCGAACTGCATGCGCTCGTCTCCTGTGGGGACCCGGGAGAATCAAGGGGCTCGGCTGCCCTCCTCCTTGGCAGCCGAGCCGCGCGGAATATACCGGACGGGGCCGACCGGGCAACCCTGCCGTTCGGCCCTGCCGGTACTCCCTAGGGGCGAACCAGGTCGCCGTACTGGTCGGGGCGGCGGTCGCGGTAGAACTGCCAAGTCTGGCGGACCTGCGTGACGAGGTCGAGATCCATGTCGCGGAGCAGCAGCTCCTCGTCGTGCGCGGAGCCCACGCCGCCGATGATCTGGCCCCGCGGGTCGCAGAAGTAGCTCTGGCCGTAGAAGTCGTCGTCGCCGATCTCGGCCTCGATGCCGACGCGGTTGATCGTGCCCACGAAGTAGCCGTTCGCGACCGCGTGGCTGATCTGCTCGACCCGCCACAGGTACTCGGACAGGCCGCGTGACGTGGCCGACGGGATGAACACCATCTCGGCGCCGTTGAGGCCCAGGGCCCGGGCGCCTTCGGGGAAGTGGCGGTCGTAGCAGATGTACACGCCCACCTTGCCGACCGCGGTCTCGAAGACCGGGTAGCCGAGGTTGCCGGGGCGGAAGTAGTACTTCTCCCAGAAGCCCTTCACGTGCGGGATGTGCGTCTTGCGGTACTTGCCGAGGTATCTGCCGTCGGCGTCGATGACCGCGGCGGTGTTGTAGTAGATGCCGGAGGCCTGGCTGTCCTCCTCGTACATCGGCACCACCAGGACCATCCCGGTCTGCTTCGCGAGGTCCTGCATCCGCTTCGTGGTCGGGCCGTCCGGGATCAGCTCCGTGTAGCTGTAGTACTGCGGCTCCTGGACCTGGCAGAAGTAGGGCCCGTAGAACAGCTCCTGGAAGAGCATCACCTGGGCGCCCTGCTTCGCCGCCTCGTGGGCGTGGCCCTCGTGCTTCTGGATCATCGACTCCTTGTCGCCGGTCCAGGTTGCCTGCAGGAGCGCGCCTCGGACGGTACGGGGCATCGGGACAGCCTCCTCGAAGGCCGCCGGCGAGTGGTGGGTGGCCCCGGCGGTCGATGGGCGGAGTCTATACGGCCGGGGCGCCCGGGACGCGGTGTGTTCAGTGGCAGCTCGAGGTCCCGGCGTCGGTCCAGGTGCTGCCTGCCACCGGCACGAAGGTCCAGCGGTAGCTCCCGGACAGCAGCTCGAGCTTCAGGACGCCGTGCACGCCGGTCTTGCGCAGCTCGCTGTTGGGCATCACCTTCCCGAACGAGCGCAGCCCCGCGCCGCCCGTGCCGACGACGAACTCCCGGATCCCCGCCACGGCCGCCGCCCCGTTGGGGAGCTGTGGGGCGAACCGCTCGTAGTCGTGGTCGTGGCCGTTGAGGACGACATCGGCGCCGGCCGCCTGGAGGATCTCCCAGGCCGGCCGCATGCTCGTGTCGGGGCCGTGGACCCCGGAGCTGAACAGCGGGTGGTGCCAGACGGCCGCGACGCATGCGCGCGGGTTCGCCGCGAGGTCGCCGGCCAGCCACTGCATCTGGGCCGTGCTCGCCCCGCAGCCGCCGATGGACGAGCAGTTGGAGTTGAGCGAGTACACGCGCCACGAGCCGAGGTCATAGGCGTACCAGCCCTGGCCCGCCGTCCCGGCCCGCGACCCGAAGTACGCGTAGTACGGCGCCGCCCCCGGGGTGGAGTAGTCGTGGTTGCCCGGCGCCGGTCGGGTGCGTGAACGGAAGCGGCCCCACGTCGGGTGATAGCAGGCGGCGAGCTGGGCGGCCGTGCCCGTCTCGTAGGCGATGTCGCCGGCGGCAAAGACCGTGCCGGGGATCCTTGAGATCAGGCTCGCCGTCGCGGAGTCCGCGGTATAGGCGCAGGAGGCGATGTCGCCGGCGCCGACGAGGACGGGGTAGGGGCTGGCCGAGTCGACGATCGCGAAGCCGTCGACATCGACCCGCGGGTGGCCGGCCGTGCCGGAGACGCGGATCGTGACCTTGTGGGTGCCGACGCTCGCCCAGGTCCGTGTCCACACGACCCGCCGAAGGGTGGTGGCACTCGACCGGAGGTCAACAGTGCCCACGGAGGTCCCGTCCACCGACACCCGCGCCTTGCCCCGCGTCGTCCCCTTGGCGGCGATCCAGGCGATGCCCTTGCCCGTGAACGTGAAGGACGCCGTGGCGCCTGCCGACGACGACGAGCGTGCCGTGCCGCCGAGATAGGTCGAGGCCGAGCGTGAGGTCCACCTGCCTGAGTATCTGACCGACGACGCGCGTTCGGACGCGACCCGGAGGTGGAAGCCGCCCGCGGCGGACCAGTCGCCGGTGTTGCCGGCCCTGTCGGTCGCGCGGACCTGGTACTGCACCGCCCGGTCGACCGGCAGGGTGACAGAGAGGCTCGTCGCCAGCGAGGCCGCGAGGCTCACGGCCTCGAAGACGCCACCGTCCAGGCGCCGCCGCACCGCGTACGACGCGACGCCCGTGCCGGTGTCCGTGGCCGACCAGCTGATGGTCAGGGGCACGACGCCCGTGTTGACCGTCGCGCCGGTGCGGGCCCGGACCACGGGCGTCGCCGTCACGGGCGCGATCGTGTCGGGCTGGACCGTGACGCGGCCGGCGGCATCGTGGCCGGCGGCCGCCGCGGTCACCGCGAGCTCGCCCGGTGCCGTGGCGCGGACCTTGCCAAACCGGTCGAGCGTGCCGCCGTCGCCTGTGGCGGACCAGGTGACCGCCGTCGAGGGGAGCGGCACCCCGTTGAGCGCCGCGTCGACGCCCTTCGCGACCAGCGTCGCCGTCTGGCCGACGACGAGCTGGAGATCCGGCGGCCGCACGACGATGTCCGCGAGCGGGCCGGTCGGCGTGGTGGACACGACGAGCAGCGCGTTGTCCACGGACCGCTCACGCCCGTCGGACGGCCGGTTGACGAGCGTCGCCTCGACGTCGCCGGGCCGCCGCGAGAGCGCGGTCGTTGAGCCGCCGCCATCGAGCATGATGGCCTCGACCGCGCCCTGCTCCACGAGCAGGCCTGCGAGGTCGGCCGCCGTGACGCCGACGCTGTAGCCGGGCCACCGGCCGTCGACCGTCGCGAGGAGAAGGCGCCCCTCCGCGTCGATCCCGACCGCCGTGCGCGGGTGCTCGGTGGCCGTGATGGACGAGGCCGGGCGGATCGACGTCGCGCCCTCATCGACCAGCCACTCCCGGCCGCCGATGGCCTCCGTCACGTCCGCCCAGCCATCGGTGACGGCCATGGTCAGCGTGACCGTCGCCCCGACGGCGAGGGTCCGCAGCGCGCCGGCGTCTGTGCCCTGGGCCGAGAGGACGAGCCCGCCGGACGGGATGGCGGTGTTGCCCGCCGCCGGGACGACCGCGGTCACGGTGCCGGTCCACGTCCCGGTTGAGCGGAGCGGGAGGCCCGGGACCGCCAGGACGACCTCGGTGCCGCCGGTGAGCGTGCCGGTGCGCGTCGCCCAGCGGCGCGAGTAGACGATGAGGTCACCGCTGCGCCGCGGCTTGTTGACCCGGTCCAGGACGAGGGGCACGGTCGCGCCCGGCAGCAGCACCGAGCTCAGGACCGCGACGTCCCCGAGGCGCGGCAACTCCGCGGCGTCGAGGCCGAGGGTCGGGTGGCTCGTGCGGGTGCCCGTGAGGAGCTCGCCGTCGTGCACCTGGATGCCGATCGGCGCGGTGGTGCCGGTGGAGTCGTCGGTCGACCAGACGTCGCCATTGACCGCCGCGACGACCCGGTGCCCACTGGCCGAGGCCCGGGTCGCCTGGCTGCGGACTGTCTCGAGCCTCGACACGCCGCCGGACGGCATGCTGGTCTCGATGTCGATGCCGGGCTCCGCGGGATCCGCGCGCAGCAGCTCGACGACCTGGACGCCATCGGCCGTGGTCCACGTGCCGCGGGCGCGGTCGACACCGGGCGCGACGGGTTCCGCAAGGGTCGTCGTGAAGGGCGCGGGAGCTGCCGCGAGCGCTGTCCGGGCGGTCGAGGATCCCCCGGCGGCCGGCGCGAGAACCGGCTCGGACGCGGCGGCCGGCAGCGTCGGGAACGCCGGCGCCAGCGTGACCGCGAGAAGGGTGGCGAGGAGCCGGGCGCGCAGCCTGTGGTCCGTAGCGGTCTCCCCTCGGTCCCGGGATGGGCGCCGCGCGCCCAGCGGATCTGGCCCGCGGCCGCATCCTGCCAGCGCCGCTCCGATCCCGCAAGCGGCCGGTTGTCACATCCGGCGATACGACCTCTGGCGGGCCGTGGCGTTGTGGTCTAATGCCCGGACCGCGGACCGCGAGCAGCGCGTCGCACAGGCTCGGGCCGCCCCGCCGTGGGCCGCCCGGAACGGAGGATCATGGGCATCAGCGCAGCGCCCGGCATGACCAGCGAGGAGATCGTCTCCGGGTCCCGGGCCCACACCCTCTTCTCGTGGTCCGTCCAGGGCGCGCTCGACCCCATCGCCATCGACCACGCGGAGGGCGTCTACCTCTACACGCCCGAGGGCAAGCGGATCCTGGACTTCAACGCCCAGCTGATGTCCGTGAACATCGGCCACGGTGACCAGCGCGTCGTGCGCGCCATCACCGAGCAGGCGACGAAGCTCCAGTATGTCCAGCCGGCGTTCGTGACCGAGGTCCGCGCGAAGCTCGGCACGAAGATGGCCGGGATCCTGCCCGGCGACATGAACAAGGTGTTCTTCACGCTGGGCGGCGCCGAGGCGGTCGAGAACGCCATCAAGCTGGCGCGCCACCACACCGGCCGGACCAAGCTCCTGGCCCGCTACCGCAGCTACCACGGCGCCACCTTCGGCGCGATGACGCTGACTGGCGACTACCGCCGCTGGGCAAACGAGCCGGGCCTGGTCGGCGTCGTCCGCTACCCGGACACGCACCGCTGGGGCGAGAAGGAGCCGCGCCCCGTCGAGGAGTCGCTCACCGGTCTCGAGGACGTCATCAAGTACGAGGGCGCCCACACGATCGCCGCGGTCTTCCTCGAGACCGTCGTCGGCACCAACGGCATCCTCATCCCGCCCGACGGGTACCTGCGGGGTGTCCGCGACCTGTGCGACAGGTACGGGATCCTCATGGTCTGCGACGAGGTCATGGCGGGCTTCGGGCGCACCGGCCGCTGGTTCGCCGTGGACCACTGGGACGTCGTGCCCGACCTCATGACGATGGCCAAGGGCCTCACCTCGTCGTACCTGCCCCTGGGCGCGGTCGCGATGCGCGACCACATCGCCGAGGCGCTTGAGTCGAGGATGTTCTACGGTGGTCTGACGTACAGCAGCCATCCCGTGAGCCTCGCTGCGGCCCTGGCCACGATCGAGGTCTACGAGGAGGACGACCTCGTGGGCAACGCCGCCCGGATGGGCGAGGTGCTGCGCAAGCACCACGAGGACCTGGCGGCCCGCCACCCGAGCGTCGGCGCGCACCGGAGCATCGGCCTGTTCGGCATCCTGGACCTCGTCCGCCGCCATGACCCGTGGACGCCGATCACGCCGTTCAACGGCACGAGCGACGAGATGAAGGCCATCGGCAGGTTCTTCCGGGACAACGGCCTGTACACCATGATGGCCAACAACTCGATCCACACGAACCCGCCGCTGTGCATCAACGAGGAGCAGCTGGCCGAGGGCTTCGCGATCATCGACAAGGCCCTGGACATCGCCGACCAGGCGGTGACCGGCTAGGCCATCGGTATTCCGCCCCTGGAGGACCCCATCGCGTGACGGCCGGTCCCGACCGCCCCGAGATCCACCTGCTCGAACGCGAGCTCCAGCTGGAGCTCGAGGCCGCCCAGCCACGGATCCCGCGCCTCCAGCTCCGTCGGCCTGTCGCATTCCTCCTCCTCGTCGTGGGGATCCTCGTCCTCTGGGAGGGGGTCAAGCTCCTGGGCGGCACGCCATGGAAGGCGGTCGGGGCAGGACCCGGCACGCCGGTCATCTGGAACCCGCCCTTCCGCTGGGCGTTCGCGAACGACCTCAACCTGCCGCACGTCTGGAACATCGCCTATGCGATGGGCCAGCCCTTCCAGCGCGGCGCCGACCAGACGCTCCTGCAGTACCTGGTCGGGGCGGCGTTCTACACCTGGCGCGAGGCGGCGCTGGGCTTCGTGCTGGGCAGCCTGCTGGGGCTCGCCCTCGCGACGATCTTCGTCCACTCCCGCCTCGCGGAGCGGGCGTTCGTGCCCTACGTCATCGCCAGCCAGACCGTGCCGATCATCGCCCTCGCGCCGCTCATCGTGTTCGCGCTGGGGCAGGGCGTCCTCGCGGTCGTGGTGATCGCGACGTACCTCACGTTCTTCCCGGTCACCATCGCCATGCTCCGCGGCCTGCGCTCGTTCGACCCGCGCGCCCTCGAGCTCCTGCGCTCGTACGGGGCCTCGCGCGCCGGCGTGTTCACGAAGCTCCGCCTGCCGGCGTCGATGCCGTACCTGTTCACGGCGCTCAAGATCGCGGCCACCGCGAGCATCGTGGGGGCGATCATCGGCGAGGACACCGGCGCCATCCAGGCGGGTCTGGGCCGCGTCATCACGACCTTCAACCAGTACTACGCGACCGGCCCGGAGAAGCTGTGGGCCGCGATCTTCGTCGCGGCGATCCTCGGCGTGACGTTCTTCCTGCTCGTCCGGATCGCCGAGATCATCACGCTCCGCAACCGCCCGAGCATCGACGCATGACGGGACCCCAGCCCGCCCCGAACGAAGGAGCGCCCCACCCGATGGCCGGATCCGCCGACACGGTACCCATCGTCCGCATCGCCGGGGTGGACAAGGTCTTCGCGGGTCGCGAGGGCGGCCGCACGACGGCGCTCTCCGCCATCGACCTCGACATCCGGCCGGGAGAGTTCGTCTCGCTCATCGGCCCGTCGGGCTGCGGCAAGTCGACGCTCCTGCGCGTCATCGGCGACCTCGTCCAGCCCACCAAGGGTGCCGTGTCGGTCAACGGCAAGACCGCCGAGCAGGCGCGCAGGGACCGCGACTACGGGATGGTCTTCCAGGCGCCGGTCCTGTTCGACTGGCGGAGCGTGGAGGACAACGTCAAACTCCCGCTCGAGATCCTGGGCAAGGACAAGGCCTGGCGCGCGAAGCGGGCGAAGGAGATGCTCGAACTCGTGGAGCTCGGCGACTTCACGAAGCACATGCCCTACCAGCTCTCGGGCGGCATGCAGCAGCGCGTCGCCATCGCGCGGGCGCTCTCGTTCGAACCACGGATCCTGCTCATGGACGAGCCTTTCGGGGCCCTCGACGAGATGACCCGCGAGCGCATGAACGACGAGGTGCTGCGGATCTGGCAGCAGACCGGCACGACGGTCGTGTTCGTGACCCACTCGATCCCCGAGGCGGTCTACCTCTCGTCGCGGGTCGTCGTCATGAGCGCCCGGCCCGGACGGATCACCAGGGTCGTCGATATCGACCTGCCGCGGCCGCGGAGCGAGGGATCGCGGGAGACGCCGCGCTACTTCGAGCTCATCACCGAGGTCCGCGAGGCCCTCCGCGCGGGTGGCGGCGACGTGGACGACGCCGGCACCCCGTCGGCGGCCCGGACCATGGCCGAGGGCGCGGTCGGGTGAGCGCGGCCGCCGGCGTCGCGGGACGCCCCGCCGCGGAACCGTCCGGCCCGGGTGGCGCTGGCAGGGCCGCGCGTGCCGTGCGCGACTACGCCCCGGCCGTCCTGGTCGCGGTGGGCGGGCTGCTGGTCTGGGAGGCGGTGATCCGCCTCGCCAACCTCAACGCGTTCATCCTGCCGGCCCCGTCGGCGATCATCGGCGCGCTCATCGCGAACTGGAACGGGGAGCGGTTCCCGCTCTGGCAGTCCGCGCTGAACACGATCATCGAGGCGGTGGGCGGGTTCCTCATCGGCACGACGGCCGGGGTGGTGGTCGCCTTCCTGGCCGCGCGCTGGGGCGGCATGCGGGCCATGCTCCTGCCGCTCGCGATCGCCGCGAACGCCATCCCGATCATCGCCTTCGCGCCGCTGTTCAACACCTGGTTCGGCCTGCTCAACCCGCTGTCCAAGATGATGATGGCCGCCGTCCTCTCCTTCTTCCCGGTCATGGCGAACGTCACCCGCGGCCTGTCCGGCGTGGACCCCTCGCAGATCGAGCTGATGCGCTCCTACGCCGCGACGCAGAGCACGATCCTGCGCAAGGTCCGCATCCCCAACGCGCTGCCGTACTTCTTCACGGCCCTCAAGCTCGCGAGCACCCTCAGCCTGATCGGCGCGATCGTTGCGGAGTACTTCGGTGGGCAGGGGTCGGTGCTCGGGCGGATGATCGTCCAGAGCGCGTCCGCCCTCAAGTTCGACATCACCTGGGCGGCCGTCTCGCTGGCGGCGATCGCGGGCATCGTCTTCTACCTGGTGATCGCGCTGATCGAGCGGATCGCGATCCCCTGGCACGCCTCGTCGCGCTCCGAAGGCTGAGGGGGAGCCGGGTCGCCGGGCATCCGGCCGGGGCGCCGACCCTCGCGGCCACTGTGGCTCGCGTGGGAGCCAGATCGGCACCCGACGTGCGGCAGCACCCCGGGTTTGGCACCGAGCCGTGCCAAACGCCGGAGCGCCGAGGCCCGGGACGCCTGACGCTCGCCCGAACCCATGCGGCAACGCGCCGGGTGGTTCCCCCGCGCGCCACAATTCTGTATGGTTCCGCGATCGCGGCCTACGCCGCGCGTGGAGGAGGGCGTCCCCGCCTGTCCCAGGGGACGCGAGAGCAAGGGAGAGGCATGAGGAAGCACACGCGTGTCCTCGGACTCGTGGGCTCGGCGGCGATCCTGTTCGCCGCGTGCTCCGGTCCGGCGGCGACCACTGCTCCGGCGAGCCAGGCGCCCGCGTCGGCGGCGCCCGCGACGGAGGCCCCGGCGTCGGCCGGCACCGCATCCGAGGCACCGGCTTCGGCGGCCGCTGAGGCGGCGAAGGTCCGGCTCCAGCTCCAGTGGGCGCCCCAGGCACAGTTCGCCGGCTACTTCGCGGCGGACGCCCAGGGCTACTACAAGGCCGAGAACCTCGAGGTCGACATCCTCGACGGCGGCCCGACCATCGTCCCGCAGCAGGTCGGC
>JANNHX010000464.1:0-4252 GCA_031404615.1 Chloroflexota bacterium | reverse complement strand
AGAGGCCGGGGTCCACCTTCACGTACCCGAAGGTGCTGTCCACGATGCCGGGCACCACGAGGGGGACCTTCTCGCCCGTGAACCCACTGATGACGTCAACGAAGTCGCCGGGCTTGATGATCGTGCCGACACCCGTCGCCTGGTCCACCTGAACGCTCATGGCGACGAAGCCCGAGGGGACCTCGAGGTTTTCGATGGTGCCGCCGCCGTTGAGCACGACGGACGTCACCAGCTGGCCGGTGATCACGCTCGTGCGGGCGACCTGCCCGATGACGAGGGAGGTGTCACCGAAGGCGGTGGCGGGCCGCTCCGCGACAGGGATCTTCTTGAGCCCCACCTGGTCGCCCTGGATCTTGTCCCCGAGGGCGATGTCCCTGGTCGCCACGACCACGTCGCTGGTCGTGGGCGCGGCCGATGGGCCCGCGTTTCCGGTGCCGGTTCCGCCTCCGCCCAGCAGGATGATGATCAGGACGAATGCGACGAGTGCGAGAAAGATCCCGATGAGCAGGACCAGTCGATTCGAGCGCTTCAACGGTGAATTCTCCCCGAGCCGTAGTGACAGGTGGCACCACTCTAGCACCGCGATTCCGGCCCGCGACCCACCAAAAGGGCTAGGACCGTTGGCAGGAATTGGGTGGATGCCGTGTTCGCCGCAAGGTGGGCTGCAAAGTCGCCGGGACGGTGTCGTCATTCTGACAGCCGGGTCGTCGAACGCAGGTGACACTGGACCCCGGAATCACCGACAACCCGCCGGAGAGCCCGGCGGGTTGGTGCGGAATGAGTGTTGCGAGGCGAGCGCTAGAGCGTGTCGCCGATGACGCTGAGCTTGTCGCTGATCTGGCTTCCGAGGTAGAGCAGGGCCACGATCGCGACGATGGCGATGAGGGCCAGGATGAGTGCGTATTCCGCGAGGCCCTGGCCAGATTCATCGTCGTCCGCGTGGATCAGCGAGGTCGCCCAGAGCACGAGCTGTGTAATCACGACTTCGATCACCTCCCTCCGGGGTCTTGCGACCCGATCGGATCAAGCGATCGGGACGCGGCCGTGACGGGAGAATCCGCCGGTCGCCCCCGATTGCCTTCACGGTACCGGTCTGCCCCGCCGGTGCAACCAACCGATGGTCACCCCGGTGACGGCAGGAACCGGTCCGGAAACGAACGTCGCCGGCTGCCAGATCAGACACGGCAGCCAGCGACGAGGTGAGTCTGCGGTCCTAGACGGAGTTGCCGACGGTGCTGAGGATCTTGGAGACCTGGCCGCCGAGGAAGATCAGGGCGACGATCGCGACGATCGCGATGAGGGCGAGGATCAGCGCGTATTCCGCGAGGCCCTGGCCCTCCTCATCCGTGTCGAGATGAAGGAACGACATGATTGCGGGAAGAATCGACATTGTGAGGGGTACCTCCTTTCCTGTGTAGTCCGCGTCCCTGACGTGGCGAAGGCGACCATATGCGCCGACCGGGCGAGTGTCAACTGGCCCTAACTACCTATTGGTGTGGCCCGGCACCACTGGTCCCGATTCCGTAGGCGGCAGCGGCCGCGCCGGACGCACGAAGGCCGCCGGGCGAGCCGGCGGCCTCGGGTGCTGCTGGAGCGGCCGGCGGCTAGACGGAGTTGCCGACGGTGCTGAGGATCTTCGAGACCTGGCCGCCGAGGAAGATCAGGGCGACGATCGCGACGATCGCGATGAGGGCGAGGATCAGCGCGTACTCCGCGAGGCCCTGGCCCTCGTCGTCCGACTCGAAACGGGCGAGGAAGCTGGAGATGTAGCTGGAGATAAGGGCCACTGCGAGACTCCCCATGAATCCGGCGCGGATAGGTCGGCCGGCTGATGTGCGCAGCGTCCCCCGCGGCGCGCTCCGCCGCAATGGGACTTTCGTCCAGTTCTTCGCCATCCGTCCCGGACCGAGCGGCGTCCGCCGGTCAGCTGCCGCCGTGTGCGGCATCCACGAGCAAGCCGATGGCGTCCGCCAGAGCCCCGCCGAAGAACATGACGATCACCGCGGCGAGCAGCACGGCGAGGCCGAGCACGAGGGACGTCTCCAGGACCCCCGGGCCGTTCTCCACGCCGTCGCGCCCGTGGGTCACGCCGGCTGCCCGTCCTCCTGGCCGACGGACGGCAGCGCGACGACGAGGTGCAGCTCGCCGCCTCCGGCGCCGATCTCCACCGTCGCGCCGATGGAGCCCGCCCGCTCGAGCACGTCCCGGCGGGCGTCGGGCGGCAGGATGATGATCGCCGCCACCTCGGCGGCCTCGATCGCGGCGTCCCGGGCATCGTGGCGGTCCTGGATCATCTGGCGCAGCGCGTCCGGCATGTCGTCCGTGGGCACGTCGGGGAGCGGCTCGTCACCGCTGACCGCCGCGGACCGGGACGCGGTGAGATGGCACTCGAGCTCGTCGCCCCAGTCAAGGCGGAGCACCACCTTGTCGGGCCCCAGGCGGAGGTACGCCACGAGGACCTCGTCCAGGATTCGGAAGACGGCGCTCTCGACGTCCATCGGCAGGCGGCGGTCCGTCCCCAGTGACTCCAGCTCGACCGGGATGTGGGCCTTGCGGCCGCGCTCTCGGGTGGAGCGGCGGAGCGTGGGCACGAGCCCCAGGTCGTCGAGGACCATCGGCCGCACGTCGAAGATGAAGTTCTTCGTCGCGTCGAGCGTCTGCTGGACCATCTGCACGAGCAGGAGCAGCTCGCTCTTGGCCATCGAGACGTCGCGGTCCGCGAGGCGGTCCACGATCTGCGCCTGGAGGACGATGTTGGTGAGCGACTGCGCCGGCCCGTCGTGCATCGCGCGGGCGATCTCACGCCGAAGGTCCTCCTGGGCGGACAGGACCACGCGCGAGAGGGACGGCGGCAGCGCCTCGTCCTCGCGGTGAACCTCGCCGGAGGCCGGGGGCGGGACGGGCACGCCCTCGAGGCGGTCCGCGAGGCTCGCCAGGGCCGCCCGGTGCCGGGCCAGCGCCTTGCGCTTGCCGTCGAGGACGTCGACCTGTGCCTCCATGAGGATGGCGCGCCTGGTCAGCGTGACCAGGGTGCCATAGCCCTCGGCGAGCTCCACCAGGTTCTGGTTGGGGCCCGGGTTGGCGAGCCTGTCCATCGCCTGGGCGCGCTTCTGCTCGTGGCGGGCGGCCTCTGTTCGTGCCTGCCCGACGAGCATGTCGATCTCGGCGAGCTCGCGGTCGAGCGCCTCGAGCTCCGCTCGGATCTCGGTGGCGAGCTGAGCGGCGGAGGCCGCCGTGTCGTCGCTGGCCATGGGTGACGCCCCCGGAGCGGGTGTCCTCAGTCCTCCGGCATCCGGATCCAGCCCTGGCGCATCGCGTACACCACGGCCTGGGTCCGGTCGTTGACGGAGAGCTTCCGGAGGATGGAGCTCATGTGGTTCTTGACGGTCTGCTCGCTGATCGAAAGCGCGTAGGCGACCTGCTTGTTGGTCATGCCCTGGGCGATGTTGTCCAGGATCTCGACCTCGCGCGGGGAGAGCGGCGCGAAGATCGGGGCCGCCTCCTGGCCGTAGACCGCCAGCTCGCGGAACTCCTTGAGGACGCGGGACGCGACGGCCGGCTTGGAGAAGACCTTGTCGTTGATGAGGTACTCGCCGGCGACGACCCGGCGGATGATCATCACGAGGTCCTCGGGCGCGACATCCTTGAGGATGAAGGCGGCGGCGCCGGCTTTGATGGCCTCGAACAGCGCGTCCTCGTCCTCCTCCGTGGACAGCACCACGATCGCCGTCGCGGGGCCAGCAAACCCGAGTTTTGGTCGTCGAGGACAATGAAGATGCGAGGATCGCCCTCTCGGATCTTCTCGAGCTGCTCGGCTTCGAGGTCGCGAGCGCAGCGGACGGCATGACCGGGTTGCAGCGCGCGATCGAGCTTCAACCCGATGTTTGTTTGATCGATGTCGGGCTCCCCGGTGTCGACGGTTTCGAGGTCGCGCGTCGTTTGCGCGATCGCGAAGAAGGCAAGAGGATCTACCTGGTCGCATTGACAGGGTACGGCGCGCCAGAGCACGCGATAGAAGCGAAAAAAGCCGGCTTCGATCTCCACTTGGTGAAGCCGATCGATCCGCAAGTGCTCGAAGAGATCGTCGTTCAGGGAACGAGCTTGCGCAGCTCGACGCCCGCTTCGTAGAGCGCCATCCGACGATTCGAGGCGCTCTCTGCGCCGGTGACCATTCCAATATCTTCGGGGATCAACATGTCGACGTCGTCGTACGCGTCGTTCGAAAGCGCGATCCCGAAGGTGAAGATGTCGT
>JANNHX010000463.1:0-4223 GCA_031404615.1 Chloroflexota bacterium | reverse complement strand
ACTTCTACGGGCCGGTCTATCGCTTCGTCGCGGCCCGCGTCGGCCGCCCGAGCGACGCGGAGGACCTTGCGCAGCTCGTCTTCGTCAAGGCCCTGGAGGCCCTGCCGCGGTACGAGCAGCGGGGCATCCCCTTCGGGGGCTGGCTCTTCCGGCTGGCCAGGAACGTCGTGATCGACCACATCAGGACCCGCCGCGAGCACGCCACCCTCGACGTCGTCGTCGAGCAGGCGGACCACGAGGACGGGCCGGACGAGCTGGCGCAGATGCGCCAGGAGATGGACAGCGTCGCCAGGGCGCTGCGACGGCTCACCCCCGAGCAGCGCGAGGCCATCGAGCTGCGGTTCTTCGCCGGTCTATCGGCGAGGGAGGCAGCCGAGGCCATGGGCCGCCAGGAAGGGACCGTCCGCGGTCTCCAGTTCCGGGCCATCGCGGCGCTCCGGCGTGAGCTGGGGATCGAAGACCCGGCGAACGCGCTGCCGCGGGCCGCAGGCACGACCCGATGAACGAGGACTGGGACGATATGGCCGCTGCCGAACCGCTGGCGGGCGAGGAGCTCGAGCGGTTGATGGCGCGCTACGCACGGGTGAGGCTCGATCCGGGCCAGGCCCAGGTGCGGCGCGCACGCGCGGCCGTCATGGAGGCTGCCTGGCGCCGCCGCATCGATCCCGCTGGGACCATCACCACGAGCGGCCGCCGCTGGCCCGCTCGCCGGGCCCCGTTCGCCGGCTGGAGCCTCCGCCGCGTCGGTGTGTCCTTGAGCGCCGCGGTCCTCGCCGGCCTGCTGGTCGGGACGTCCGCGTTCGCCGCGTCGCGCGCCGGCGGCCCGCTCTACGAGACCCGGGTCGCGCTCGAGACGCTGACGCTCCCGGCAGAGGCGCCCACCCGCGTGGACGCGCAGCTCGCGCAGGCGCAGGCGCGCCTGGCGGAGGCGGTGGAGGCCGCGGGCCGTCACGACGACCCGGCGACGACCGCAGCACTCGATGCCTATGACGACACGATCAACGAGCTCGAGAGCATGGACGGGGCGCCCGCCGCCCGTGCGCTGGAGGCCGTCCGCTTCCACCGCACCATCCTGGTCGGGATCGCGGCCGGTGCCCCCGTGGGCGCCGCCGACGGTCTCGCCCGGGCGATCGCGAACAGCGACCGCGTGATCGAGGCGCTCGCGACCCCGGGGCCGGGCACCGGTGCGGGTGACCCCGGCGGGAACGGCAACGGGAACGGGAGCGGGAGCGGGAACCCGGGCGCGAAGCCGACGGACAGGCCCGTCGAGGCGACCGCAAAGCCGGACAGGACGAAGGCTCCGGAAGCTACCGAGAAGCCCGCAAAGACCCGGGAGCCGGCAGCCATCGAGAAGCCCGACCGGACGCCGCCACCGCGCAAGACCCCCGATCCCGGCAAGCCGGACGACGGCGGTCGCCAGCCGTCGCCCTCGAACCGGCCCTAGCGTCCCGATTCGCGAGTCGCTGACCGCCTGCGGTCAGCACCCTGGATGTGGGCGGCGTCCGCGGTCCCGTGATTGCCATGTGCCTCAGGATCGGCCCTCCCACGCAGGGCTCGGGACCCCAAACCCGGGTTGTGTCACGCGATCCCCGCGTGGACAGGCCGGATCTGATGCAGGCAGCGATCACGGCGGGCCCGGGATGCCCGGGGCGACCCGGGGATCAAGTCCAGGATCGGACCGGGTGCCAACCGGTGAGCGACCAGCGGGCTGGGACACCAGCGTCCCGGTTCGCGAGTCGCTGACCGCGTGCATACGGTTTGCGGACCCGCTCCTGCGCCCGTTGTAGGTAACGGATACACCGGTGTGTCACCACGCGACATGGCGTGCAGGAACGACATGACGAACCCGTGGTCTGGAGTCCGGGCCACGCTTGCAGGATGCGCTCCTGACCCTGCCGCGCGTCAGCCATCCGGAAGTGGGAGGCCGGGACCCGATGAGCCGGCGTCGCGCGCCCGACACCCGGCGGGCTCACGGCACGCTACCCTCGCGCCCATGACCGATGCGATGCGGCTGACGGTGCTGGGCGCCGGGCCTGCCTACACCGACCGCGAGGGTGCGTCGGGCGCCTGCTACCTCGTCTCGCTCGGGCCGACGAACCTGCTGCTGGACCTCGGCCAGGGCTCATTCCCGCGGATCTTCCCTTACGTGCGGCCCGAGGAGCTCGACGCCGTTGTGGTTAGCCACCTGCACCCCGACCACTTCATCGACCTTGTCCCGCTCCGCCACTACCTGCGCTACCAGCTCACGCCGAGGCGCCGGGTCCTGGTGCTGGGTCCGTCGGACCTCGGCGGGCGGCTGGACGCGCTCCACGCCACGCCCGGCTTCGCAGCGGAGGCCCTGGGGCTGGTGACGCTCGGCGAGCGGACGCACGAGGTCGGTGGGCTCGCGGTCGAGGGCCGGCTCGTCACCCACACCGACGAGAGCTACGCGATCCGCGTCTCACCCGCCGCCGGCGGCCCGGGCCTCGTCTACAGCGGGGACTGCGGTCGCGCGGAGGACATCGCCCCGCTGGTGCGCCCGGGTGACACCATCCTGTCCGAGGCATCGTTCGGGCCCGGACCCGTGCCCCCGGGCGCGATCCACATCGACGCCCCCGCTGTCGGCCGCCTCGCGGCCTCGACTGGCGCCGCGCGCGCCCTCCTCACGCATCTCCAGATGGGTCACGACCCCGACGAGACGGTCGAGGCTTGCCGGGCTGCCTACGCCGGCCCGGTGGAGATGGTCTGGCCAGGGTCTCGCATGACGCTTTGACGCAGGCGTGCAGCGGCCGGGATGCGGACGGATCCGCGACCCCGGCCGTGTCGCCTCTTGGGGACAGCGACGCTCTCAGCGCCGTCGTGCGGCTGGCACGCGTGCAGCCAGCAGCGCGATGACAGAACCGGCGATCGCCAGGAGCAGGAGCACGTGCAGGCTGGTGCCCGGTGCGGTCGCGGCAGGAATCGTGTCGGTGGCGGGCGGCGTGGCCTGCGGGCGCCCGGTGGCGCCGAGGACCTGGCCCACCGGTGTGGACGCCGGCTGGGGAGTCTCCGTGATGAATGTCGGGTCGATGACGATCTCGCCGTTGCCGTCGAAGGGCGTCGGCGTGGGATCCGGCTGCGCCGAGGGCTCGACGACGGGCGTCGGCCCGGCGGGCACGCCGTCGTCCGCCGCGAGGACCGCGGGAACCATGGCGACCGCCAGCAGCAGCGCGAGCGCGAGAGCAGAGAGGAGCGAACGCTTCACGTGGACCCCGAGTACCCGGACCGTCGCCGGAGCCCCCTGAGCTCCGTGCCCCGTGCCTGACGGGGCGATGCCAGCATCGCGCCGCGCGTGGTACCCGTCCAGTACCTGGGGGTGGGCAAGTTCGCACCACTCCGCCCACAACCGCACACCCGCCCGGGACTCTGGTGCGCCGATGCACCGACGGGGGCAGGACCTCCGTACCGGCGGACGGCGCGCACGGAAGCACCAGCCGGGGCCCGAAGGCCCCGGCTCCCTGCAGCTCGGTGGTCGCCAGCTCAGGCAAACCAGGCGACCGGCTAGCGGCTTGAGCGGCGGGTGGTCGGCGTGAGGACCAGCGTCAGGGCGAGGATCCCGGCGGCGATCAACAGGAGTGGGCTCCAGCTGGTCCCGGTGGTCGCGGTGGTCGCGACGATGGCAGCATCGGTGGAGGGCGGGGTGATCTGCGGAGCGCCGGTCGCGGGCAGGAGTACCCGGCGGTCCAGTACTCATGGAGTGGCACTAACCAGCTACAACCCGACCCAACCGCCCGCAGGGGTCCGATCCCGTTGCCCGAGGGCAACACAGGTCCGGGTCCGGGTCCTGCCCAGTACCAAAGAACCGGGGCCGCGTGGCCCCGGTTCTTCGTTGCAGCTCTTGGGGACCCGAAGGTCCGGATGCCTAGCGGCGGTTGCGCTTGGCCGCCGGGCGGATCAGGAGCGCGGAAAGGGCCAGGCCGCCCAGGGCGACCATCGCCAGGGCCCAGCCGTTGCCGGTCGTGGACGGGCCGGTCGTGCCGATGGCGTCCGTGCTCGGCGGGGTGACACGCGGGGTGCCTGTCTCAGCCACGACCGTGCCGGTCGGGGTTGGCGTCACAACGGGCTCCGGCGTCGCCGTGGGCGGGGTCGTCGGCGGCGTGGTCGGGGTGGGCGTCACGACGGGCTCCGGCGTCGCAGTGGGCGGCGTGGTGGGCGGGGTCGTCGGGGGCTCCGTCGGCGGCGTGGTCGGCGGCGTGGTGGGCGGG
>JANNHX010000462.1:0-2202 GCA_031404615.1 Chloroflexota bacterium | reverse complement strand
CCGCGACCGAGGGCCGGGTCGCGGCCTCGCTCGCCCGCGACGGCGAGGGCCCGTGCGCGCTCTACCTGCGATCCGCCGCGGGGCTGGACGCGTGGACGGAGGCGGCCCGGGAGCGCGGCGTCACGGTCAGCGCCAGGCGCGAGGGGCCGTTTGGGGCGCAGGTGCTGCTCGCCTCGGGGCCCTCGGGTCCGCACGTCATCGTGACGGAGGGCCGGTCGCCGGTGTCGGCCGGGGCTCCGGCGGGTACCATCGCGCCATGAACGACGCTGCTGCTGTCACGGTCAGGCCGGCCATGGCCGAGGATGCCGAGCGCTTCGCGGCGCTCCTCACCGAGGAGGGCTATCCCGCCGGGTCGACGGACCTCGCGGCCCGCATCGAGCGGTTCTCCACCGAGGACTCCCGCGTGCTCGCTGCGGAGGCCTCGGGCGAGGTCATCGGGTTCGTCGCCTTCCACGTCATGCCCCGCTTCGAGACGGCCGAGCGCTTCGCGCGGATCGTCGCCCTTGTCGTGGATCCCGGGGTCCGGGCGCGCGGCATCGGCCGCCAGCTCATGACCGAGGCGGAGAACGTCGCGCGCGACGCCGGCGCCTCGTTCCTCGAGGTCACCGCAGGCCACCACCGCCCCGAGGCGCGCAAGCTGTTCGAGTCCCTGGGCTACGACGCCGGGCTCGCCGCATACCTGCGCAAGCGGCCCTGACGGCCGCCACCGCCCCGCACCCGCCGACCGGGCCCACCCGGGCGTCCCGCCGATGACCTTTCCCAGGCTGCGTCTCCGCGACGAGGTCGCGACGCTGCTCGACCTCCCGTGGGAGCAGCCGCTCGCCCGCTGGGACGAGACCGGCCAGCGCTTCCGCGAGCTGCCCGTCGGCCCGTCGCGGCATCTCGTCCGGTTCCTCGTGTCCGACGGGATCGTCTACGCGCTCAAGGAGTTGCCCGCGGCCGTCGCGGAGCGCGAGTTCACCGTCCTGCGCCACCTCGAGGACGCGGGGCTGCCCGCCGTGCGCGCGGTGGGGCTCGCCGAGCGCCCGGCCCGCGGCGACTCCGTGCTCGTGACCGAGTACCTGCGCCACTCGATGCAGTACCGGCGCCTGCTGATGCGCCTGCGCGCGATGAGCGCCGACTACCGGGAGCGGCTGCTCGACGCGATGGCCCTGCTCCTCGTCGACCTCCACCGCGGCGGCGTCTACTGGGGCGACTGTTCGCTCGCCAACACGCTGTTCCGCCGCGATGGCGACCGCATCCAGGCCTACCTCGTGGACGCCGAGACCAGCGAGGTCCACCCGGGCCTCTCGGACGGACAGCGCCGCTTCGACCTCGACATCCTGGTCGAGAACGTCGCCTTCGGCCTCGCCGACCTCGCCGCGTATCAGGGGCGGCCGGAGGACGTCGATGCCGCCATCGACTCGGCCGAGTCCGTGCGGACCCGCTACGACGCCGTCTGGGGCGAGCTGTACGGCCAGCCGGACCTGATCCCGGGCGACCGACGGGAGATCCGGGCACGCCTGCGACGCCTCAACGATCTCGGGTTCTCCGTGGACCTCGAGGTGGACCCGGTGGAGCCGGCGGGCACGGTCCGGCTCCGGACGTCCGTGACCACCCGCCGCTACCACGCGAACGAGCTGGAGCGTCGGACGCGCCTGCGGACGCTCGAGGGCCAGGCCCGGATCCTGCTCAACGACCTCGCCGAGTACCACGTCTGGCTCGAGTTCTTCGAGCGCCGGCCCGTGAGCCCCGAGGAGGCCGCCGACCGCTGGCTGCGCGAGGTCTACCGCCCGACGCAGGCGCGATTCGCCAAGCTGGTGGGTCCGGACCGGGACCTCGTCCAGGCCTACTGCGACGTCCTCGAGCACAAGTGGCACCTGTCCGAGCGCGCCGGCGGAGACATCGGCCTGGACCGGGCGATCGAGTCCTACGTGGCCGAGGGGGCGCCCGCGCCCGAGCAGCCGGCCGGAGGAGGGGAGGCGGCCATCGAGGCGCTGGACATCGAGGACGACGACCCGTTGTACGACGGCGCGGCCTCCTGACACGCGGCCCCGAGGTTGACGGCCTGCCCCCCCGCGCCGTGCCCGTAACTCTCTATGAAGAAGGGCCGTTGTCAAGCCCGCCTTGGGCCGGCGCGGGCCGAGCGGTCGCGGCCCTGAGCCGTGCTCATCTCTCTATCGCCTTCTCTGGGGGAAGGACCAGGTTGGATCGGATGCTCCG
>JANNHX010000461.1:0-4158 GCA_031404615.1 Chloroflexota bacterium | reverse complement strand
CGCGAGCGTCTCGGCCTTGCCCTCAAACGTCACGATCGTGCGGGCGAGCTCGGCGAGGTTCTCCGAGGCCCTGGCGAGCGGCCGGCTGCCGAGGATCTCGATGTTGAGCGAGTCCGCGAGCGAGACCAGCGTGGTCGACGTGGTCTCGAGCACGTCGCGGGCCTCGATGAGCGCCTCGCTCGAGGTCTCCAGCGTCGTGCCCGCGTTCTGCGTCGTGGTCGCCAGCGACTCCATCGTCACGGACAGCCGGGTCAGCGACGCCGCGATCTTCGCCTGGTCCGCCGCGAGGCGCTCGTCCAGGTCACGGGCGGCGAATGCCCCCAGGATCAGCGCCATGGCGACGACCGCCGCCATGACCATGCCTGCAAGGCCGAACACCAGCATGCCGGTGCCGAGCCGCCGTCGATTGATGCCGAGCCACTCCATGCCGCCATCGTACGCGTCCGCCCGGCGCACGCGCAGCCTCCGGTGCGGGCGGGGGACCGGTACGCTCAGCGGCCTGCAGCAGGAGGATCGATTGGATCGCATCGCCTTCGTGGGGCTCGGCACCATGGGAGCGGCGATGGCCGCGAACCTGCGCCGCGCCGGCTTCGAGGTCACGGTCTGGAACCGCACGCCCGGTCGCGCCGGCGCGCTCGTCGAGCTGGGTGCGACGGAGGCCGACACCCCCGCCGCGGCGGCCCGCGCCGCGGACGTCGTCGTGAGCTGTGTCTCGGACACCCCGGACGTGGAGACGGTCCTGTTCGGGAAGGGCGGCGTTGCCGAGGGGCTTGCCGCGGGCGGCCTCGTCATTGACTGCTCGACGATCTCGCCCGCCTCCACGGCCGGGTTCGCGGCACGCCTCCGGGAGCGGGGGATCGGGTTCGTGGACGCCCCGATGTCGGGCGGCTCGGAGGGGGCAAAGCACGGGACCCTCACGTTCTTCGTGGGCGGCGAGCCGGCGGACGCGGAGCGCGCCAACCCCGTCCTCGCGGCGATGGGCAAGACCATCACGCACTTCGGTCCGGCGGGGAACGGCCAGGCGGTCAAGGCGGTGAACCAGGTCGTGATCGCCGGCATCTACCTCGGCGTGGCCGAGGGCATGATCCTCGCGATCAAGGCGGGCCTGGACCCGGACGCGGTCGTGGCGGCCCTCGGCGGTGGGGTGGCGAAGAGCTGGATCCTCGAGAACCGCAGCGGAAAGATGATCGCCAACGAGTACCCGCTGGGCTTCCGGACGTCGCTTCACCTCAAGGACCTCGTGATCGCCCTCGAGCTCGCCCGGTCAACGGGGACGACCCTCCCGGTCGCATCCCTCGCCGCCCAGCTCGAGTCGGGCCTTGTCGCCCGCGGCTACGGCGACGAGGACATGTCGAACCTGGCCCGCGCCATCCGGTCGCTGTCCGGGATGGAGGGCTAGCCAGGGGCCTCGCGGGGCCCGCGGTGCAACGAAGACGGGCCGCTCGGAGGCGGCCCGTCAGGGTTCGCGTTGGGCCCGATCGCCCGCCGCGGGGTCAGTTCGTGACGGGGCCGAGGCTGGGGGTCAGGAGGAGCGGGTCGCCCTCGCGGTCCGAGTACTTCGGGCGGAAGCGGTCCGTGTCGTAGGCCTCGAGCTGTACGCGGCGCGGCGGCTTGCCGGTCTCAGCCAGGGAGACGTGGCCGTACTTGCCGTCGCGGATCGCCGCCATGCGGCCGCCGATACCGTCGCGGATCAGGTCCATGGCCACGTTGGCGAAGGTCGTCGCCACCATCGAGTCGAGCATGTCCGGCTCGCCGGAGCGCAGGTCATACGTCAGGTCGGACGCCACGGCCTCAACGCCGGTGAGCGTCTTGAGCTCGGACGCGAGGACCTCCCCCACGTTCATCTTGTGGCGGTGCCCGAAGGCGTCCACGTCGCCGACCTCGGCGATCTCGCCGCCCTGCCAGATCGCGCCCTCGGCGGAGATCACGATCGCGTAGCGGCTCGGGTTGTTGCGATGGTCCTCCTTGAGGATCTCGGCGAGCGCCTTGATGTCGTATGGAAACTCCGGGATGACGCAGCGGGTCGAGGTCACGTAGGCCGTGTAGAGCGCGGTGAACCCGGCGTCGCGGCCGAAGATGCGGAACACGCCGATGCGCTCGTGCGACCCGAGGGTCGTGCGCTGGCGGTTCAGGACCTCCTTCGCCCGCGTGATCGCGGACGAGAACCCGATGCAATACTCGGTCCCGTTGACGTCGTTGTCCATCGTCTTGGGGATCGCGACGAGCGGCAGGCCGCGGTCGAACAGCACCGACGAGAACGACAGCGTGTCGTCGCCGCCGATCGTGACGAGGTTGGACAGGCCGAGGTGCCCGATGGTGTCCAGCACGTGGTCGGTCAGGTCGTAGACGCCTTCGGACGTCTGCTTGTCGGCGACCGACTTCGGGTCGAGCCACGACGGGAGGCCCGCCGCCTTCATCTTGCGCGGGTTGGTGCGCGATGAGTGGAGGATGGTGCCGCCGGTCCGGTCGATCGTCCGGGTGTTGATGCGGTCGAGGATGCGGACGTACTCGGGGTCAAGCTCGCTGCCGCGGCGCTGGTGGGTCAGGCCCTCCCAGCCGCGGCGGATGCCGATGACCTCGTACCCGAGCTCCGTGGCGCGGTAGACGACGCTCTTGATGACCGAGTTGAGACCGGGGACGTCGCCGCCGCCGGTGAGGATGCCGATTCGCTTTGGTGCGGCCATGGTGGCTCCGATGGGCCCGGCAGGTGGCCGGGGCGATGGTTGTGGTGTCGGCGGCGCACACGCCTGCGCGCTTTCGGGCCGGGACCGCGAGTGTTGCCGGAGACGCGGCTCGAGTCCGCGGCAATCCTAGCGCGCGGACGGGTCGCTATGATCGTTTGCATGAACTACGAGCTGTTCATGGGCGAAGCCCTCGCGGAGGCACGCGGGGCCGCGGGCCGGGGTGCGCCGCCCGTCGGCGCAATCGCCGTCATGAACGACGCGATGGTCGCGCGGGGCGCGAACCGGGTCGAGGAGGCCTCGGATCCCACGGCCCACGCCGTGCTCGCCGCGCTCCGCGAGGCCGCCCGCAAGCTCGGCACGGTCCGGCTCTCGGACGTCACGATCTTCACGACCCTCGAGCCTTGCCCGATGTGCGTCGGTGCGCTGCTGGAGTGCGATGTCGCTGCGCTCGTGTTCGCCGCCCCCAACCCGGTGTGCGGCGCGGCCGGCACCGTCATCCAGCTCGCGAGCCACCCGGCACTCGGCCGGCGCCTGGACGTCGTGTCCGGGATCCGCCGCGCCGAGGCCGAGGAGCTGATGGGCGAGCTCACGGGCACCGTCTCCGGCGCCTGAGCCAGGAGCGTCCCTGCCGCGGCCGCACCCTGGCACCGCTGCGAGCCACGACAGGCATCCTGCCGCAGACATGGCCACGCCATCGACGCATTCGCCGGGCACCCGTGCACGGCCCCTGCCGATCTGGCTCCCAGGCGTGCCCGAGTCCCGACGGCCGGCGTTCCGCGGCGCCTTTGCTATTCTTGGCGGCGGAGAGGTGTCCGAGTGGTTGATGGTGCCGCTCTCGAAAAGCGGTCTAGCGAGAGCTAGCGTGGGTTCGAATCCCACCCTCTCCGCCACTGGCGCTCATTGACGGACCCGACGAGGCTACTCGTCGGGTCTTGCTATGCTCTCGCGTGGAGAGGTCGCCTAGTGGCCTAGGGCGCCGCACTGGAAATGCGGTATGGGGCAACCCATCGCGGGTTCAAATCCCGCCCTCTCCGCCAGCTCTCCGCCCTCCGGCGGATCGAGCCCGGAACGTCGGCCCGCCGTCCTGCGCCACCAGGCTCCCACCGTCGGCCAGGGGCCAGGATGGGTCGTGTGCGCCTGGCCCCGCCCCGACCGCGGCCGCCCCATGGCCGACCTCCTCGCCGGGTACCCCCGCCTGCCCCGGCGGCCGCCCCTGCTATCATCGCCGAGCCGTGCTAGGCGGGGAACTAGCGGTGCCCTGTACCTGCAATCCGCTCCAGCAGGGCTGAATTCCCTCCCGAGGTCGGCGTTCTCGAGAGCCGACGGCGTTCGCGACGTTGAGGACCGGGTCCCGCGCAGCGGCGTCAACAACCTGCTCTCGAACGCCATCAAATTCACGCCCGAGGGAGGCCGCATCGTGACCAGCGCCACCCGCGACACGCGTGGCGACCTGGTGCTAACCGTCACCGACACC
>JANNHX010000460.1:0-3594 GCA_031404615.1 Chloroflexota bacterium | reverse complement strand
CCCCCCGGGTCGTCGAGCCCACCACCGATCGGGTGGTCAAGCGCGCGCCGGACCCCGCCACCGCGTGACCCCCCCGGGGCCGCGATCCTCGCGCCCCACCCCACCCGCGCGGGGTTCCGCATGGAGCCCGGCGCGGTGCTGTGCGCCGGGCACAGCAACGAACCCGGCGCGGTCGGTCCGTGCGCCGGGTTCGGCAGCGAGTCGGGCGCGGCGGTCGCTCCGTCGCGCCGGTTACTTGGCCTCGGCTTCCTTGCCGTTGCGGCCGCCGCCCATCGAGCCGTTGAGGGCGGAGATGCCGTTGACGGACGACCACAGGACGACGGCCTCTGCGAGCGCCGGGGAGGTCGGGCGGACGGCGAGGGTCTCGTCCAGGGCCCGGAACCCGGAGCCCAGCTCGGCCACGCGACCGCGGTAGGCGGGCTTGTCGCCGTTGCTGCGGGCCACGGGCGGGTACACATCGAAGTAGCCGTCGGTGGACACCACGATGGTGGTCTCCGCCATGGGGAACGACCTGCGGCTCATCTGCGAATCCGATCCGTCGCGAACGCTGCGGACGAACTGGATGCGAACCCGGCGCCATCGACTGGCTCCCACCATCGACCCATTGGCCATATCCGTCAAGCCGCGCGCCCGTTCCGAGGGCGCGGGCGCGCGCGAGGGCGTCCATGCCCGGCACGGGTGGGACCTCCGGACACGCAAGGTGGGATTGTCGCGCATCCGGGTCGTGGCGCACACTGGCCCCGCATCGGGGAGACGCACCGGATCAGGGGGCGGACACATGACGGGGAGACTGGCACTCGGCCTGCTGCTTGCGACGCTCGCCGCGGCCTGCGGGAGCGTGCCCCCCTCCCCGACCGTCGCGCCGCAGCCGTCGTCCACGTGGGACCCGCGCCGGGACGAGATCGACCTGGCGCAGGGCGTCTGGAAGGCCGAGCAGCCCACGACGTACGCGTACACCTCGACCAACGCCGTCGATGGCATGGGGTTCGCAGCGAGCCGGGTGACCGGCATCGACGGCCACATTGAGGCGCAGCCCCGCTCGACGAGCTCTTTCGTGGGGGATGCGGGCACGATCGAGATGCTGTTCGACAACGCCCGGGCCGGGCTCGGGGGCGACGGTACCGTCACGGTGGCCGTCGACCAGCAGTACGGCTACCTGCGCTCCCTCGAGTACAGGACGGGTGTCTCGGACGGCAGCTACACGCAGTCAATCCTGGACTTCACGACCCCCGGCGACCGGACGGCCAACGCCCGCGCCAACGACGCGCTCGACCAGCTCTTGGCGCGCTGGCGAAGGCTTGCCACGCCGGCCTGGGAGTACCGCTGGACCCGCATCGATGCCGGCTCGGCCGGCGCGCCCACCGGCTGGGTCGTCCGCCACGCCGACGGAGAGACGACCGCGCTCGCGGCCGGCAGCAGCGTGGAGGTCGCTCCTCCGGACGAGGTGACAATCGACGGGACCGTCGGGGACGCGGCGGGCGTCATGGGCTCCGGCGGCTGGGTCGACGTGTCGACGGACGACCTCACCGGCCTCGACGTGCTGATCGCGATCGACCCCGCCCCCGCCCTCAAGGGCGACGGCTACTGGATCCGCCTCGACTTCACGGACCGGGCCGCCGCCCGCCAGAAGGAGCTCCTCGATGCCGCGCGTGCCCGCTGGGACGCCGCGAAGGTGAGGAAGTCGACGTACAGGTGGGCGTATGACGGCGAGCAGGGCTCCTGGACCTGGACGATCCGGGCGAGCGGCGACGTGCTCAAGTTCCTCAAGCGCAGCGTGGGGGCCCCGACCGGCGATTCCCTGTTCGTGCGGCCGAGCATCCCCGACACGCTCACCATGATCGACGAGATCATCGCCGGGGGCGGCACGGTATCGGTCACGTACGACAAGGCGCTCGGCTACCCGAAGAAGATCGTCATCGCCGACGGCGGCGCCTCGGCGCCGAAGGGCACGATCACGATCACGGGGTTCAAGACGCCCTGACCTCCGGCCCGGGGCGGCCGTCGGCGGGCACGTGTGCAAACCGGTGCCGCGCCCGCGGCGTACCCCCAGCATCCGCCGCGAGGCCCTGCCCGGGACCGCGGGCGGCGTGCAGGAGGACACGCATGCGACGAAGACTCACGGCTCTCGGGGCCCTGCTGGCCGCGATGGCGATCCTGGCGGCGATCCCCGCGGCGGTCGGCAGCAGCAGCAGAACGATCATCCGGACCCAGGTCCTGACGGGCGTGCCGCTCGCTTACACGGGGACCAAGGCACCGATCCGCGGCGTCAACGGCGGCGGCGTGCCGTGGGTGATCGGCTTTGGCCGGGCCGAGCTCTCGCAGGGCGGCTGGCTCGAGGTCAAGGTCAAGGGCCTGGTCATCGACCCGAACGACCCGACCGCCATCTCGCGCGGGATCGCGGGCACCAACCCCTCGGCGACATTCCGCGCGCTGGTGAGCTGTCTCACCGCGAGCGGCGGCACCCAGAACGTCCTCTCCGACCCGTTCCCGGCCACGACCGGGCTCGGAGCCGGCGATGCGGAGGCAGAGCTCCAGCTGGCGCTCCCCGACCCATGCATCGCGCCGATCCTGTTCGTGACGAGCGCCGGGGGCTCCTGGTTCGCCAGTAGCGGAGGCTGATCGCGGACGGCCGGACACGGCCCCGCCGGACATGGAACGGCCGGCCCCGCGAGGGGCCGGCCGTTCTGGATCCCGACGTGATGCGGGCGATCAGTTGCCGCCCGGCGTGACCTCGACCGTGCCCTTGGTGAAGGACTCGGCCTTGGTGTCGCCCTCGACGCCCGCGAGGGCCTCGGCGGCGATCGTGGCGTCGTAGGCACCCGTGCCCGGGTCCTGCTTGATGATCCCGGCCCGCTTGGCGACCTGGACCGTCTGGTTCCAGGCGATCGGGTCAAGGACGCCGACGCCACCGGCCGACGGCCAGACCAGCGCGTTGACCTCGTTCATCATCCACGCCTGGTGGCCGGCGCCCAGCTGGGAGCCCGCCGCCGTCGTGTACCCGACGCAGTCGGCCGGGTTGTCGCGGCAGTAGATCCAGCCCTTGAGGGAGGCGCGGACGAACCGGACGGCGACGTCACGGTTGGTGCCCTCCTTCAGCCACGCGTCGCGGGCGAAGACGGCGTCCTGGAGCATCGCGCTGCGCACGTCGTTCCAGTTGATGACGTTGAGGTCCTCGGGCTTGTAGAGCTCGCCCGTGGCCGGGTTCGTCGACTCAAGCACCTGCGCGTACTCGTTGTAGATCATCGCCTCGGCGGCGTCGATCTCGCGGTTGAGGAACGCGACCATGTCGAAGGCCTGGATGACCTTCTGGTACTGCTTCGTGGCGTCGCCGCCGTTCTCGAGACCGGGCGCCAGACCGCAGGCCTGGGTCAGGCCGGCCGTGACCTCGAACTCGTTGCCGAAGTCCCAGACGCCGACCTTCTTGCCGGCGAGGGCGCACGGATCGGCGATGCCGGTGTCCTTCCAGGTGACGCTCAGCGTGCCGGAGCGCTGGAAGAGCTGCGCGATGTCGACGAGATCGGAGCCACCCTCGCGGGCCTCGAGGACCTTGGGGACCCAGGAAATGGTGAACTCGGGGCCGTCAGGCGCCGAGCC
>JANNHX010000459.1:0-2747 GCA_031404615.1 Chloroflexota bacterium | reverse complement strand
GCCCCCGCGCAGGGCGGCCGCCTCGTCGACCGGCGGCCCGTCGCCGTCATCCTCGACGCGGAGCCGGACGACCGTCGCCGAGGCGCTGACGCCCACGAGGGCCGTCGAACCCGGCGCATGGCGGATGACGTTGTCCAGGGCCAGCTGCGCCACCCGGAACGCGGCCCGCTCCACCTCGCGGGGCGGCCGCCCGCCGTCCGCGTTCGCGGCCCCGACCTCGATGTCCACGCGGACCTCTGACCGGTCCTCGACGCGTTCCGCGAGCCACTCCACCCCGGCCAGGAGCCCCATCGCCTCGAGGACGATCGACCGCCGCGCCAGGAGCAGCGACTCGACCTCGTCCACGGCCGCCCGCAGGTCTGCGGCCAGCCGCTCGACCGTGCCGCCCGCCTCGGCCTCGGCGAGCGCCCGGCGGAGCGACGGCAGCACCTCCGCGTGGAGGTCGGCCGCGAGCCGCCCGCGTTCGTCCTCGACCGCCTCGGCCCGACCCGCCTCGCGGCCCGGCACGAGCTCGTCGACGAAGATCCGCAGCACCTTGAGCGCGCCGCCCTGCCCGCCGCCCTGCCCGCCGCCCGCCGCGCGGTCCACGGCGATGCGCATCCGCGCCCGGCGGAACGGCGCCCGGAGGTCGCGCGCCAGGCCCACCGCTGTGAGCCCGCCGATCACCCCGAGCCACGCCCACTCGGGCACGCCGCCCCGCTCACCACCGAGCGTGCGCACGAGGAACCCGACCGCCAGGGTCGAGCCCAGGACCACGACGCTGGACCAGGCCAGGAGGACGACCCACCGCGGCCGCCGCCCGTCGTGCGTCGCGTAGGCGGCGGCTATCGCCGGCGGCACCATCAGCGCCACCACGACCAGTGCGGACAGGATCATCACGGGCTCGTCGCCGTTCTCCGCCCGGACCTCGCGGACGAGCCCCACGGCCCCCATCGCGGCCGCCGTCGACCCGATGACGTTCGCGGTCCAGGCGAGCGTGGGCGCCCACGACTGCACGAGCAGGACCGTGAGCAGCGCGCCGATGCCCCACAGGTGCGGGACGAGGTCAGACGGGTCCGGGGACGGGGCCGAGAACGGGTTGAGGAGGCGGAGCAGGAAGGAGCCGCCGATGAGTGCCGCGGCCGCGGCCGTCGCGAGTCGCAGGGCCCGGCTCATGCCCGTCCCTTCTCGGCCACCCATCCCTCCCGGAGCGCGAGCACGGCCAGCTCCGTGCGCGACAGGACGCCGTAGCGGTCGAACAGCCGGCGCAGGTGGCTCTCGACCGTCTTCTCGGTCACGCCGAGCCGCACGCCGATCTCGTCGTTCGAGGCGCCGCCGCACAGCAGCGCCAGCACCTCGAGCTCGCGGTCCGAGGGCCGCCGCGGGGCGCTGCGGATCGCGCGCAGCATGGCCGCCGAGAAGGCCGTCCCGCCAGCGGCGACCGTGCGCACGGCGTCCAGGACCTCGGTCACCTCGCTGGTCTTGATGAGGTACCCGGCCGCGCCCCGCTCGAAGGCGCTGCGGATCAGCGGCGGCTGGTCGAAGGACGACAGCAGCAGGACCGCGGGGCCGTCCGCGGGCATCGCGTCCAGGAGCCGGAGGCCCTCGGCCTCGCCGGCGAGCTGGACGTCCGAGACCACGACGTCGATGGCGCCGGACCCCGCCTCGAGCGCCGCCCGGGCCTCCGCGAGCGTGCGCGCCATGCCCGCGAGGGCGAGATCCGGGGCGCCGCGGACCCCGGCGCCGATGGCGTCGAGGATGGCCGGGTGGTCGTCCACCAGGAGCACGCGGATCGGCAGGTTGCCCACGGCCGCAGACTAGCGCTCCCGCGGCCGCCTGCGAAGGGCCGGCGTGCGGGCCGCCGCCGTGTCCCGCTGCGGGATGTCCCGTAATGCCCTAGGGGCGGCGGATCCGGATGTCGTCGACGGCTGCCTCGACCAGGTTGTCGGCACCGCCGTCGACCGCCTCGACGACGAGCCGGATCGTCTGGCCGGCCCACGCGGCCACGGAGCCGCTGGCGTTGCCCCAGGTCGCGTCGCGGTCCACGGCCTCTCCGAGCACCTCGATGACCGGGGTGAGCGTCCCGTCCTCGGCCTGCACCAGCACCCGGAAGGCATCCTCCGCCGTCGCGGCCGCGTTGTGCGCGAAGGCATAGCGCACGGTCAGGCTGCCGATGTCGGCCGTGTCGGCCGGGAGCGTGATCGCCCGGCTCCGGATCGTGGTCGTGCCCCCGTCCACGTCGTTCGCGCTGGCGCGGCCGCCCGTCGATGCGCCGGTGACCAGCGCCCTGACGCCGGAGACCGTCTTGTCCAGCTGCTTGGCCCCGTCGAGCGTGGTGGCGGCCGGGTTGGCGACGGCCCACAGGCCCGAGGTCGCGGTGTCCGTGCCCGCGACGTTGCGCGACCAGCCGCGGTTGATCTCCAGGTCGTCGAACAGCGGCCCGCAGTCCACGGCGACGTACGCGTTGCCGAGGGTCGCATAGGGGCACGCCGCACGGTCGATCAGCAGCAGCAGGGCCGACCGGTTGCGGTTCGTCTGCGCGGCGATCCGCGAGTCGTCCGGATAGTGGTCGCCCCAGACCGTCACCTTCTCGGTCGGGAAGAGCTCGTAGGTGTAGCTGAAGATGCGGTGGCGGGCGTACATCCAGTCGATCTGGTCCCCGTCGGTGATGTAGAGGTCCGACGACTGCTGCGCCCGGTACCCGTTGCGCGCCGCCATCGCGCGGCCCAGCGACACGAAGACCGCGTGGTCGAGCGATGTCATGTCGG
>JANNHX010000458.1:0-1555 GCA_031404615.1 Chloroflexota bacterium | reverse complement strand
GAGGGACTCACGACGCTGTGGGGACATCCGCGGCGAGAACACGCGCTCGACGTGCCGTTGCCGGGCGATCTGTTCGCGGCTGCCCCAGAAGCCCATTGCGAGCCCTGCCAGGAACGCGGCGCCGAGCGCGGTGGTTTCCTTGACCATCGGACGCTCGAGCGCCACATCGAGGATGTCGGCCTGGAACTGCGCGAGGGAATCGTTGGCGATCGCGCCGCCGCCGGCGCGAAGGGCGGTGAGCGCCATGCCCGCGTCGGCCTGCATCGCTTCGAGCACATCGCGGGTCTGGTAGGCGAGCGCTTCCAGTACCGCCCGTACGAGATGGTCCCGGCTCGTGCCGCGGGTCAGCCCGAACAGCGCGCCGCGCACATCGCTGCGCCAGTACGGCGTGCCGAGCCCGACGAAGGCCGGTACGCAGTAGACGCCGTCGCTCGACGGCACACGTTCGGCGCACGCATGCGAATCGCCCACGCGATCGAGCACCCGCAGTCCGTCGCGCAGCCACTGCACGGCAGAGCCGGCCACGAAGACACTGCCCTCGAGCGCGTATTCGGTCGTGCCGCCTACATCCCACGCGATCGTCGTGAGCAGGCCCGTGTTCGACGCTACCGCCTTCCCGCCGGTGTTCATCAACAGGAAGCAACCGGTGCCGTACGTGTTCTTGGCCATGCCGGGCTCGAAGCACGCGTGGCCGAACAGAGCCGCCTGCTGATCACCGGCGACGCCACAGATCGGTACGCGAGCGCCGAGCGCTCCACGCGCGTCGGTATGCGCGTAGATCTCGCTGCTGGACCGCACCTCGGGCAGCATCGCCAGGGGCACGCCGAACATCTGCAGCAGTTCGGGGCACCACCGCTGCTTGTGAATGTCGTACAGCAGCGTGCGCGAGGCGTTGCTCGCGTCGGTGACATGCGCGCGGTTTTCGGAGAGATTCCAGATCAGCCAGGTGTCGATGGTCCCGAACAGCAGCTCGCCGCGTTCGGCGCGGGCTCGTGCGCCTTCGACGTGATCGAGGACCCACTTGATCTTGCTCGCGGAGAAATAGGCGTCGAGCAGCAGGCCGGTACGTTCCCGGACCAGTGCTTCGCAGCCATCCGCCCGCAGTCGATCGCAGATGGCCGTGGTCTGCCGCGACTGCCACACGATCGCGTTGTGTATGGGCTGGCCCGTGCGGCGATCCCACACCACCGTCGTTTCGCGCTGGTTGGTGATGCCGATGCCGGCGAGCTGCGCGGCGTCGACGCCGGAGCGCTCAAGCACTTCGATCACGGTCGACTGCACGCCGGCGAGTATCGCGATGGGATCGTGCTCGACCCAACCCGGACGCGGGAAGTGCTGTTCGAGCTCGCGTTGCGCCATGCCCGCAATCACGCCGCCGCGATCGAACAGGAGCGCGCGCGAGCTTGTCGTGCCCTGGTCGATCGCGAGGATGTGGGACTTCTCCATCGTCGGCTCGGAAAAAGGGGACGGAGGGGATTAATTTGGGCGTGTGGGCGGGCGTGGTCGCGGAATTAATCCCCTCCGTCCCATTTTTGGCTGATTCCTACTTCAATTC
>JANNHX010000457.1:0-8242 GCA_031404615.1 Chloroflexota bacterium | reverse complement strand
TGCCCTCGAAGGTCGCCGTCCCGTACATGAACGCGTGGGTCATGATGCTGACCTTGGCGTCCCGCAGCGGGACGTAGTCGCCCTCGAAGTAGGCGATCAGGTCATCGACCGAGCGGGGCTTGTCAGGCGCGGCTTCGGCCGCGGAATCGGACGGCTGCTGGGTGAGCATGGGTCGGCTCCAGGTCACGTGCGGCGCTCGGCCGCGGGTCCGTGGTGGTCGCGCCAGTCTAGCACCGGGCGATTCCCGGTCCAGCCGGGCGGCCGGGTCGCGAGCGCATGGCGCGTCAGCCTGTGGGCAGGACCCCGGTCAGCGCGAGCAGCACGATCGCGAGGTAGACGAGGTACAGCAGCCCGCCCACGAGCAGCGCGCGCCCGTCGAGGCGGGCCCGTCGCCACATCGGGCCGAAGATCGCGGCCACCGCCAGAAAGGCGATGCCGGCCGACAGGAAGGCGATCAGCGAGTCATCGTTGACATGCCACGACGAGCCCGCGAGGACCAGCGCCACGACGGTCGGGATGGCGGACTGGAAGACCATCGCGCCCGTGATGTTGCCCATCGCGAGCGTGTCCTTGCCCTGGCGCACCCAGATCAGCGAGTTGAACTTCTCGGGCAGCTCCGTCGCGATCGGGGCGATGACCAGCGCAAGCAGGAGCTCGCTGATCCCGATCGCGGCCGCAACGCGTTCCACGGCGCCGACGAACAGGTACGCCCCGCCGATGATGCAGCCGAGGGCGAACAGCACCTGGAGGCTGACGACACGCAGCCGCGGGGTGCCGGGATCGGTCGCGTGCGCACGCCGGTCCACCTTGTGGAAGCGGAGCGGCGCGAGCTCGTCCTCATGGTCGTCGGCCTCGGCATCGAAGTGGCCCTTCACGTACCAGGCGTAGATCCCGATCAGGATCACCGCGACGACGATGCGCAGGAAGCTCATCTCGGGCGGCAGAAAGGCCGTCGCGATCGCCAGCGCATAGGCGATGACGAAGTACCGGATGTCGTGCACGAGCACCACGGTGTCGACGACCATCCGCGTGCCGGTGAGGCGGCGCTTGCGCCAGAAGATGACGCCGACGCCGGTCACGAACATCGCGAGCGTGGAGAGCATGAACGGGGCGCCCAGGATCGCGCCGATGCCGACGTCGTTGGCCGCCTCGCCACCCCCGCCGAAGCCGATGGCGATGAGCGGGATCATGGTCTCGGGGAGCGCGGTGCCGACCGCGGCCAGGACGGAGCCGACGGCGCCCTGCGCCAGGTTGAGCTTGCGCCCGAACCACTCGATGCCGTTCGTGAACAGCTCGGCCCCGGCCAGGATGACGACGAAGGCGATCGCCAGGACGACGAGATCCAACTACCCCTCCAGGCCGAGCGCGGCGATGACGGAGACGAGGACGACGAGCAAGACCAGGAGCGAGACGAGGCCCAGCCGGCGGTCACCCGCCGCGAGGAATCCGACGCCCGCAACGAAGACGCGCCCGATGGGCAGCCCGATGATCAGGACGATGCCGGCCCACAGGAAGCCCTCCGGCCGCAGGGCGAGGATGTCGGCGGGGATCCGGGCCGCGTCGAACCCGGGGATTGCGCCGTGTGCGAGCGGGTCCACGCCGGTGAGCAGCATCAGGACGACGCCCGCGAGCACGAGCACCATCGCGAGCCAGGTGCCCACGACCAGCAGCCGCCCGACGGCCGTCTCGAGGGCGAAGGCGGCATCTCCATGGGGTGCCCGCGCGCCGGCGCTCACAGGCCCAGCGCCCGGATGGCCATCTGGATGGCCGTGTAGCCGAGCACGACCACGAACAGCCAGCGCAGGATCCGGACGTCCACACGGTGCGCGAGCCGCGAGCCTGCGGACGCCCCGATGAACACGCCGAGGCAGATGGGCCCGGCGACGAACGGGTCAATCTCGTCGCGCAGCAGGTAGATGACCGCCGACGCCGTCGCGGTGATGCCCATCATCATGTTGCTGGTCGCGGTGGACGTGCGAAGCGGGACGCCCATCACCAGGTGCATCACCGGGACCTTGATGATCCCGCCACCGACGCCCAGGAGCGCCGAGTTGAGCCCCGCGAACACGGAGCCCAGCATGCCCGCGGGCAGGCGGTGGACCCGGTACCCGGGCCCGGACAGGGCGGCGGCGAAGGACTGGGCGGCGATGGCGGGGGCCGGTGCGACGTCGATGAGGTGCACGAGCTCCGGGTCGACCGGCTCGGCCGCGAAGACGGCCTGGGCCCCGCCGTCGGCGGCGTGGGTCGCGTTGGGCGTCGCGGTCTCCGTCGCGGTCGCCGGCGCCCCCGCCGCCACGGGAGCCTTCGGCGGGTCCTTGCGCCGGGCCATGGAGATTGCGACCCAGGTGATGAGGGCCGCGAACAGGCCGGCGAGCACACGCTCCGCGATCATGAACGCGACAAGGCCCCCGACGAGGGCGCCGATCGCTGAGAAGAGCTCGAGGGTCATCCCGAGCCGCAGGTTCGCGACGTGCCGCTGGAGGTATACGGCGGCGGACGCGCTCGAGGTCACGATCACGGACACGAGCGAGACCGCCACGGCCTCACGGAGCGGTAGCCCGAACCCGAGGGTCAGCATCGGCACGATCAGGATCCCGCCACCAAGCCCAAGCAGGGACCCGAAGACGCCTGCCGCGGCGCCGCCGCCCAGCAGGATGAGCCCGGCGATCACCTGGGGTGCGACGGCCTGAGGCCGTCCCCCCCAGTGTGCGCGCGGGGCAACGTCACGAGGTCAGGGGCGCAGGTGCTGCGGCGCGTACGGGAGCAGCGCCACGTGGCGGGAACGCTTGAGCGCGACGGACAGCTCGCGCTGGTGCGCGGCGCACGTTCCGGTCTTGCGGCGTGGCTCGATCTTGGCGCGCTCGGAGAGGTAGCGGCGGAGGCGGTTGACCTCCTTGTAGTCGATCGCGACGGTCTTGTCGGCGCAGAACGAGCAGACCTTGCGGCGCCGGCGATCGCGGTAGTAGTCGTCGCGCTTCTTCGTGCGGGGCGGCATGTCGGTGGCATCTCCAGGTGAGGTGGCGGGCTAGCCGCCGGAGCGGCCCGTGGGCCGAGGGAGGTTCGTCAGAACGGGAGGTCGTCGAGGTCGTCGTCGCGAGGCGCGGCCGGGCGATCCGGGCGATCCGTGCGCGTCGGGCGGACGGGCTGCCCGCCGCCGGCGCCGCCGGAGAACCCGCCGGCGGGAGCGGCGAACGAGCCACCCTCCTCGTCAGTGCGGGCCCGGGCGTCCAGGCTGATGACGTTGTCGGCGGTGATCTCCAGGGAGGTCCGCTTCTGGCCGTCCTTGGTCTCGTACTCCCGCGTGCGGAAGCGGCCCTCGACAAAGACCTTGTTGCCCTTGCGGAACTGCTCGGCGGTCCGTTCGGCGCGATCGCCCCAGACCGTCACGCGGTACCAGTCGGTGCCTTCGTCAACCCACCCGCCGCTGCCGTCGGGCCGGCTGTGGCTCACCGCGACGCTGAACTCCGTGACAGGCCGCCCATTGGGCGTGTACCGCATCTCGGGGTCGCGGCCGAGGTTGCCGATGATCATCGCCTTCGAGAACGCCATCGCCGGGTCTCCCCTCTAGTCGATCGCCGCGGGTGCGGCTTCGCTCTCGGACTCGTCGATCCGCGCGACGACCTCGTCGTCATCCACATCGTCCTCGGCGGGCGGGAGGTCGACGTCGGCGTCATCGCCGGAGGCGGCCGCATCGCGGCGGGCCTTGACCGGCTTGACGGTTCGGGTCACGAGGTAGCGAAGCACGTCCTCGGTGATCTGGAGGCTGCGCTCCATCTCGGCGATGGCCTCTGCCGGGCTCTCGAAGACCACGATGTGGTACGAGCCCTCGCGGTAGCGGTCGATGGGGTACGCCAGGCGGCGACGGCCCCATGGCGCGACCTTGACGATCTGGCCACCCGAGGCGACGACGTAGCGCGTGGTGCGGTCGATGACCGCGGCGGCTCGCTCATCCGGGGCGTCCGGCTTGAGCACGAGCATGAGTTCATAGCGGCGCACGGCCTGCTCTACTCCTTCCAATGGGATCTGCCCCGCTGACGGACATGCCGAGGCGGAGCCGAAAGGACCCGCTGAGGATAGCACGGGGCCGCTGGGTGATCCCGCGCGCGAGGCTCGGCCGGGTGCCGTATCCTTCCGCCGTCACCATGCCCGCGGTGACTGCAAGCCTTCCGGGGAGAAGCGTGCAGCTCTCAATCCTGCTCCTGGCCATCGACAAGAGTTCCGTGCAGCCGCTGGCGAATGCGCTGGCCGGGCCGGGCCATAGCATCACCGTGGTGATCCGCCCGGACGAGGCCGTCGCGGCCGCGGCCGGGTACAGCCTGCTCATCGTGGACCAGGTAACGCCGCCCGCCACGCTCGGGGACGTCGTCACGATGCTCCGGGCCGCCGAACAGACGGCCATCATCCCGGTCCTTGCGATCGCCCAGACGACGGATCTCGAGGAGCGCATCCGCCTCCTGGAGTTCGGCGCGGACGACGTCATCGCCCGGCCCTTCGACCTCCCCGAGCTCACCGCCCGCATCGACGCGCTCGCGCTGCGCTCCGGGTCGTCGGCCACGGGCGCTGGCGCGAACCGGGGCATCGGCGACGAGGACCGCCACCGGCTCGTCACGGTGTTCAGCCCCAAGGGCGGCGTCGGGACCACCACCGTGGCCACGAACCTCGCCCTGGTCGCGGCCGAGGCGCACCCCAACAAGGTCCTCCTGGTCGACCTTGACCTCTCGTTCGGGCAGGTCGCCTCGCATCTCAACCTCCAGCCCAAGCAGTCGCTGCTTGAGCTGGCGCGCGACGACGCGGCCCTCCACGACGCGGACCTGTTCCGGACCTACGCCATCCAGCACGCGAGCGGCCTGCACATCCTTGCCGCACCGCCGTCGCCGTGGCTCGCCGCCCTCGTGACCGCGGACCACGTCGACCTCGCGCTGGCCCGGGCGCTCGAGGCCTACGCGATCGTCGTCGTGGACGGCGGTACCGCCCTCGACCGGCGCCTCACCGCGATCTTCGGCCTCTCGGAGTCCGTGGTGATCCCGGTCCTGCCCGAGATCCCGGCCCTCAACTCGGTGCACATCCTGATCGACCAGCTCGCCGAGACCGGGGGGCTGGGCGCACGCACGGTATTCGTCCTCAACAACGCCTTCGCCCGGGACCTGCTCAAGCGCACGGACGTGGAGACGGCCCTGGGGTCGAAGATCTCCGCAGAGCTCCCCTACGACCCGATCGTCTACCTCAAGGCGGTCAACGAGGGCAATCCGGTCGTGCGCAGCGCCCCCAAGTCCGTGCCTGCCGACAAGCTGCGCGCCCTGGCGACCATCGTCTTCGGCGCTGCGCTCCTGCCCCAGGCGTCAGGCCACGCCGACGCGGCGAAGAAGGAGAAGCGGGGCCTCTTCGGGCGCCGCTGAGCCACGGGCTGCCGCTGAGCCACGGGCTGCACGGGCTGCGCGAGGCCTCCGGGACGGCCGGGACGCGTCCCGGGGCCGCTCCATGGTCCCAGGGTGCTGCAGGGCTTCAGCCCGGCCGGTGCCATGGCGGACTGCTGGTACCGAGGCAGGGACTCGAACCCTGACGCCCTTGCGGGCAGCGGTGTTTAAGACCGCCGCGTCTGCCTGTTCCGCCACCTCGGCGCTGTCCGTGGACGGCGCTCATGCTACCGGCCCGACCCTGCCCTTGACGACGGCCGGCGCCCGGCGACCCTGGACGGCCCCCGACACCGGACACGAAGAACCCCCGGGCGGGTGCCGGGGGTTCCTGTCTGGAGTCAGGGTGGAGGCGACGATCGGATTTGAACCGATGAATAGCGGTTTTGCAGACCGCCGCGTTAGGCCACTTCGCCACGTCGCCGGGATCCGGCGACGCTCGCCGGGGATGGTGTCAGATTTGGCTGCCCCTCGAGGATTCGAACCTCGGCTAACGGATCCAAAGTCCGCTGTCCTACCGCTAGACGAAGGGGCAGCGGTGCCGGGTACTGATCGCATGATGGGGAGGAGTGGAGCGGAAGACGGGACTCGAACCCGCGACCCTCACCTTGGCAAGGTGATGCTCTACCAACTGAGCCACTTCCGCTCGATGACCGACCAGGTGTTGGTGCCGAGAGCCAGATTCGAACTGGCGACACCGCGATTTTCAGTCGCGTGCTCTACCAACTGAGCTATCTCGGCCCTGACCCGGGTCCCCGCGGGGGCCCGTCGGCGCGGCGCAGAATAGCACGTCCCCCGAAGGAGCGGCAACCGAGCCGCCATCACGATGACCGCGGGCCCGGGGTCCGCAGCACCGCCCCCTGCGCGACCGGGTCCAGGACCAGGGCCGCGCTTGGCACCGGTGGCTGCCCGGAGAGCTCCCGGAGGCGGTTGATCCGGTCGATGGCCGCGGGATGCGTCGAGAGCAGCCCCTTCGTGCCGCCCGCCGCCGCCTTGATCGGGTTGTCGAAGTAGAGGTGCTGCGTCGCGCGGTTGGCGACCTCCAGGGGCTCCGTGTCGAGGGTGATCTTCGCGAGCGCCCGCTCGAGCCCGTACGGGTTGCGCGTGAGCTCCACGCCCGACGCGTCAGCGAGGTACTCGCGCTGGCGGCTCACCGCGAGCTGGACGAGCCGCGAGGCGATCGGCGCCAGGATCGCAAGCAGGATCGCGACCACCATGACCACGATCGCGATGCCGTTGCCGGCGTCGCCTCCCGAGTCCCGTCTCCCCCGCCGGCCGCCACCCCAGAACGTGAAGCGGAGGAAGAAGTCGGCGAGGAGGGCGATGGAGCCCACCAGCACGCCGACAATCAGCGAGAACCGGATGTCGTAGTTGCGGACGTGGCTGAGCTCGTGAGCCATGACGCCCTGCAGCTCCTCGCGGTCGAGCTTCTGGAGCAGGCCCGTCGTGATCGCCACGGACGCGTGCTGCGGGTCGCGGCCGGTCGCGAAGGCGTTGGGCGCGGTGTCGTTGATGAGATAGATGCGCGGCATCGGGACGCCGGCGGCCAGTGCCAGCTCCCCCACCACGTTGACCAGCTGCGGCATCTCCCCTGCCGTGACCTCGCGCGCGCCCGACGTCGCGAGGACGAGCGAGTCACCCGCGTAGTACGAGATCAGGGAGGCGGCCAGCCCGATGCCGATGGCGATGGCCGTCGAGGGCAGGGCGGCGCGGGGGTCGCCCGTGACGCCCCAGCCGATGAACAGGCCCATCACGCCGAGGAGCACGACGACCAGCAGGGCGAGCAGGTACGAGTTCCGCTTGTTCGCCCCGATCTGGGCGTAGAAGGTGGTCGCCATGGATTGCCTTCAGGCGCGCGGAGCGCCCGACATCAGCCCAGCGACAGGTCCACGTTCGGGACGGCTTCGGCCTCGGGCTCGGCGTCGAAGAACTCGCGCTTGCTGAAGCCGAGCGGGCCCGCGATCAGGACGCTCGGGATGGTCTGGATCGAGTTGTTGTAGTCCAGGACGGTGGCGTTGTAGTGCTGGCGCGAGAAGCTGATCTGATTCTCCGTCGTCGTGAGCTCCTCCTGGAGCTGCATGACGTTCTGACTGGCCTTGAGGTCCGGGTAGTTCTCGACGACCGCGAACAGGGAGCGCAGCGCGCCGGTAAGCTGGTTCTCGGCCGCGGACTGCTGGGCGGGCCCCTGGGCGCCGGCGGCGACCGCGCTGGCGCGTGCCTCGGTGACCCGGGTGAGGACGTCCTGCTCGAAGCCCATGTAGCCCTTCACGGCCTGCACGAGGTTCGGGATGAGGTCGTGGCGGCGCTTGAGCTGGACCTCGATCTGGCCGAGCGCCTCGTCGATTCGGTTCCGCCGCGTCACGAGACCGTTGTAGATCCCGACGAAGGCGATGATGACGACGACGACGATCGCCAGGATGATGATCAGTTCCATTGGGCCTCCCTGGTGTGCACGGGCGCACGGTCCCCTGACGCGCAGCATACCCCGCCCGGTTCCCGCGACCATCCGCCGGACGGGTCGCACCCGGCACGCGCCTCGGGTTCTGGCAGGCCTGCTGCCGGTGATCCCCTGTGGATGAAGCCGGGCCCGCCGCCGCACGGCTCACGCCGCGAGCGCCACGAAGTCCACCCGAGCCACGGTCGTGACCCCCGGATCTCATCCACACGAGACTCGGAGACCCGCAGCGCAGGGTGTCCGCGCGAGGGTGGTGGGCGGTGCCGGGCCGGCGCGTGACACGCAGCGCGATCACGGCGCGTCCGGATTCAGCCGAGGGCACGCCACAAGTCGGCCTGAACACGGCGGGCATCGATGCTCGGCGTGAGCTGATCGA
>JANNHX010000456.1:0-8206 GCA_031404615.1 Chloroflexota bacterium | reverse complement strand
CCCTCGTTTCGGGTCGGCATCAGCCTCGCCCCGGCGCGTTCTCGACACGATGGGCGATCATGGGTTGAGACCCTCCCCCTCGACACGCGCGGTGCCACAAGGCCGCCGCCGCCGAGGGGTGGGAGCGAAGGTCGGGCACGCCCGGCCCGGGGTGAGACATGGACCACACGGCGCTCCTCGTTCCCGTGGATCCGTCGCTGCGCGACGTCGCGGATGTCGCGATCGAGGCTGGCGTGGACATGACGGCCGGGCTGACGGCCGCCGAGGCGGCGGCCCGACTGGTGCGGGACGGCCCGAACGAGCTGCGCGCCAAGCCGCCCGTCGCGGTGTGGCGCCGGATCCTGGCCCAGTTCCAGGACCCCCTCGTGTACCTGCTGCTGGTCGCGATCGTGATCTCGCTGGTCGCGTGGATCGCCGAGGGTGCCCACGGCGCCCCCATCGACGTGATCGTGATCGCGATCATCGTGATCGCCAACGCCGCCCTGGGGTTCGCCCAGGAGAGCAGCGCCGAGAGCGCGGTCGCCGCGCTGGCCGTCATGACGGCGGCCAACTCGACGGTGCTGCGCGACGGCGTGCTGGCGACGGTGCCATCGGCCGGGCTGGTGCGCGGCGACATCCTCGTGCTGTCCGAGGGCGACTCGGTCGGCGCGGACGCGCGCCTGCTCACGGCGACGGGGCTGAAGGTCCAGGAGGCCTCGCTGACCGGCGAGTCGGAGGCCACGGTCAAGGACCCGACAACCCTCGGCACCCAGGCGTCCATCGGCGACCGCTTCAACATGGTCTTCAAGGGCACGGCCGTCGTCCAGGGCGTCGGCCGGGCCGTCGTCACCGGGACCGGCATGCACACCGAGGTGGGCGCCATCGCGGAGATGCTGGACCGGACCGAGACCGTCGACTCGCCGCTGCAGAGGGAGATCGCCTCGGTCTCGAAGTCCCTTGGCCTCATCGTGATCGGCATCGCCGCCGTGGTCATGATCGCCCTCGCCGTGATCAACGGGGTCGATTCGGTGGGCGACCTGGTGGGCATCCTCCTCATGGGCGTGTCCCTCGCCGTCGCCGCCGTCCCCGAGGGTCTGCCGGCAATCCTGTCGCTCGTGCTGGCCATCGGCGTGCGCGAGCTGGCCCGGCGCAACGCGGTCATGAGGAGTCTGCACGCGGTCGAGACGCTGGGCTCGGCGTCTGTGATCTGCTCGGACAAGACGGGCACCCTCACCAGGAACGAGATGACGCTGCGCACCGTGGTGACCGCCTCAGGCGAGGTCGAGCTCAGCGGGACCGGCTACCGACCCGTGGGTGAGGCCCTGTTGAGCGGCGCGGCCGAGGACAACCTGCTGTTCGAGGCGCGGCGCGTCCTCGTCGGCGGAGCCCTGGCCAACAACGCCCAGCTCCGCGACGTTGACGGCGACTGGCAGATCCAGGGCGACCCGACCGAAGCCGCGTTCCTGGTTGCCCAGCACAAGCTCGAGGGCGCCGCTGGAAGGGTCGCGGAGTACGAGCGACAGGCCGAGGTGCCGTTCACCTCCGAGCGCAAGATGATGTCCGTCCTCGCCCAGGATCTGCTCAGCGATCAGACCCGCCTGATCACCAAGGGCGCCCCCGACATCCTGCTGGCGCGCTGCGAAACGATCCAGGTCGGGATGGGGTTCGCGGCGATGGACCAGGCCCGGCGAGCCGCGGCGCTGGCCGACGTCGCGCGCCTCTCGGAGCAGGGCTACCGGACGCTCGGCGTCGCCTACCGCACCGTCGACCCGGACGGCCGAGAGCTCGCCGGGGATCTCGACGAGTCCGCCGAGCGCGATCTCGTCTATCTCGGGGTCGTGGGCATCATCGATCCACCTCGCGTGGAAGCGTCCGTGGCGGTGGCCGAGGCGCATCGCGCCGGCATCCGCACCATCATGATCACCGGCGATCACCCGGTGACCGCCCGCCGGATCGCATCTGACCTCGGCATCGTCGGCCCGGACGCCCCGGTGATGACCGGCGCGGAGCTGGACTCGCTCACCGACGAGGCGTTCCGCGCAGCCGCCAGGGACGTGTCGGTCTTCGCTCGTGTCGCCCCGGCGCACAAGCTGAGCATCGTCGCCGCCCTGCAGGCAGACCGCCACGTCGTGGCGATGACCGGCGACGGCGTCAACGACGCGCCAGCGCTGAAGGCGGCCGACATCGGCGTCGCCATGGGCATCACCGGCACCGAGGTCACCAAGGAAGCCGCGGAGATGATCCTCGCCGACGACAACTACGCGACGATCGTGGCGGCCGTCCGGCAGGGCCGGGTGATCTTCGACAACATCCGGAAGTTCCTGCGCTACCTGCTGTCGTCCAACATGGGCGAGGTCGTCACCGTCGTCTTCGGCGTCGTGTTCGCCGGGTTCCTCGGTCTCACCGCGGCCACCGGCAGCGGCGAGATGGTCGTGCCCCTGCTCGCGACCCAGATCCTGTGGATCAACCTCGTGACGGACTCTGCCCCGGCGCTGGCGATGGGCGTGGACCCGGAGATCGACGACGTCATGGTCCGCGGGCCCCGTCGTCCCGATGACCGGATCATGGATCGCGCGATGTGGACGCGGATCATGTTCATCGGCCTCGTGATGGGTGCGGTCACGCTGCTCACGATCGACATGTTCCTGCCCGGCGGCCTCATCCCGGGGTCCGACTCCCTCGAGGTCGCCCGCACGGCCGGCTTCACGACCCTGGTGTTCGCGCAACTGTTCAACGCCTTGAACTCGCGCTCCGAGACCACCAGCGCATTCCGGGGGTTGTTCACGAACCCGTGGCTGTGGGCTGCCCTGGGACTCGGCGCCGTGCTCCAGGTGCTCGTCGTCCAGGTCCCGTTCCTCCAGGAGGCCTTCGGCACGGCCCCGCTCGACCTCGGCCAGTGGCTGGCGACGATAGGGATGGCATCGGTCGTGCTGTGGGCCGAGGAGCTCGTCAAGGGGATCCGTCGTCGCAGGTTGCCCGCCGCGGCCCTCGCGGCGACGACCGGGGGCTGAGGCACCGTCCGACGCGTGCGCATCGGGCCCCGGGCATACTCGACTCGGGCCGATGCCGGCCCCAGCCACGAAAGGGATGCAATGACCGAGAAGGCCGGCTCCGCGGCCACGCCACCCCGTCCGCGCGGACCGGGTCTGCATCCGCCAACCGCGGCAGCAAAGCCGGCGCTCGTGTGTCCCAAGTGCCAGGGTGCGATGAGGACGTATGTCCGGGGCGGGATCGTGGTCGAGCTGTGCGAGGACTGCCGGGGCATCTTCCTCGACAAGGGTGAGCTGGAGCGCCTGATCGACGCGGAGGGCGGGGGATGGTCGGGGCTCATTGGCGAGCCCGTCGATCCGAGCGCCTGAGCCCGGGTTGCCGGGACCGTATCCTGTGAGCGCCCACATCGGACCAGGAGCCAGGCTGCACCCATGCGATTCGTCCACGACGTCGTGCCCCAGTACGACCTGACCTACTCCGACGTGTTCATGGTGCCGAGCCTGTCGGACGTGCCCTCACGGCTGGACGTGGATCTCACCACCCCCGACGGCCTCGGCACGACCATCCCGGTCGTCGTGGCCAACATGACCGCGGTCGCGGGCCGCCGCATGGCGGAGACCGTGGCGCGCCGGGGCGGGCTCACCGTGCTGCCCCAGGACATCCCGCTCGACGTCATCGGCGAGAACCTGCGCTACCAGAAGAGCCGGCACCCGATCTTCGAGACGGCGATCACGCTGGGCCCGACCGAGACGATCGGCGCGGCGCTCAACCTGATCCACAAGCGGGCGCATGGGGTCCTGATCGTCGTGGACGACGAACGGCGGCCCATCGGCATCTTCGCCGAGCGCGATGCCGCCGGATTCGACCGGTTCACCCAGCTCCAGAACGTGATGGTGCGTGATCTCGTCCTCGTGGACGCGAACGCCGGCCTCGAGGCGATCTTCGAACTGCTGGGTGAGCACCGGATCAGTGCGGCCCCGGTGGTCGACGGCGACGGGCGGCTTGTCGGCGTGGTCACGCGGCGGGGTGCGCTCCGCTCGACGATCTACCGGCCTGCCGTGAACGCGCGTGGCGAGCTGATGAGCGCCGTCGCGGTCGGGATCAGCGGCAATCCGGCCGAGCGTGCGGCCGCCCTCGCGGCGATGGGGGTCGATGTCGTGGTCGTCGACACGGCGCACGGGCACCAGGGCAAGATGCTCCGTGCCATCGAGGCCGTCCGGGGCGCCGTCGGCTCGCTGCCGATCGTCGCCGGCAACGTCGCCACGCCCGATGGGACCCGGGACCTGATCAACGCGGGGGCCGACATCGTCAAGGTGGGGATCGGCCCGGGCGCGATGTGCACGACCCGGATGATGACGGGCGTCGGGCGCCCGCAGTTCACCGCGGTCATGGAGTGTGCGGCCGAGGCGGCATCGCATGGCAAGCACGTCTGGGCCGATGGGGGCGTGCGCTATCCGCGCGATGTCGCGCTCGCGTTGGCGGCCGGCGCGGCATCGGTCATGTTCGGCTCCTGGCTCGCCGGCACCTACGAGAGCGCCGCCGACACCCAGCGCGACCTGGACGGTCGCCTGTACAAGGAGAGCTTCGGAATGGCGTCCAACCGGGCGGTCCGCAACCGGACGCGCGCGGAGACGCCATTCGAGCGAGCGCGCAAGGAGCTCTTCGAGGAGGGGATCAGCACCTCGCGGATGTACCTCGACACGGAGCGCCCGGGCGTGGAGGACATCCTCGACCAGGTGGTTGCCGGCGTGCGGTCGTCGTGCACCTACGCGGGCGCGCTCACGATCCCGGAGTTCCACGAGCGGGCCGTCGTGGGCATCCAGAGCGCCGCGGGCTACGAAGAGGGGCGGCCCCAGCCGACATCCTGGTAGGGGTAGGCAGCCGGAGAGGATCGCAACAGTGACCCAGGCAGACGGCGACGACAGGGCGGAACGCTCGCGGGCGCTCGAGGAGGCGCTGGACGAGGCCCTTGCGAGCGTCCAGGACGGGGGTGGCGACTCCGCGCCGGACAGCGAGGACTACCGCTGGCTCGGCATCGGCATGCGGCTCGGCCTCGAGCGTCCCGGCCACGCCCGCCACCTGCTCGAGCTGGTCGGGGCCCGGAACGCGGACGCGGCCGCCGCGGACCTTGCCGCGGGCGCCGATCCCGCCGCGGCGGACCCCGGGAGCACCGGGCCGGTCCTGTCGCTGCTGCTTGCCCGGTCTGCGGCGCTCCCCCGGTCCGAGATGACGGCCGTGGGGCCCGGCGTCGTCTTCGGCTGGGCGGACGAGCTCACGTCGGCGCAGGTCCGGGCGATCGGGGGTGTCGTCACCGCCATGCTGGCCGAGGGCGTGACCGCCGACGTCGGCCGAGGCTTCGGCCTTGCCTGGGACGGCGGCGCGCGGATCCCGGGGCCGGAGCGCGACGCGCTGTTCGACGACTTCACCCAGCTCCAGGTCGCAGTGGCCGGCGTCCTTGTCGGGCGCGACCTGCGCTCCGTCGAGGTGGCGCCGCGACCGCATGGCTTCGGCGCCTTCGCGCAGCTGTTCGGCACCCGGGCGGCGTCGGGACCGTCACCGGCCGCAGCGGCGATCGACGCGGCGGGCGAGCCGGGGCGCCGCGGTCTGGTCGCACTCTGGAACACCTGGGTCGTGATGCGCTTTCGGCCGTCGATCCCGGGCCCGACATTCGAGCTGCTCACCCGGCCATGGGTGACGGTGGTCGGCCGCCTGCCCGATCGCTGAGGGCGGAGCGTGCTGATCATCGTCCCATCATCGGAGTCGAAGCGCGTGCCGCCGCGTCGCGGGCGACCCGTGACGTTCGACGAGCTGTCGTTCCCGGCGCTCACGGCGATGCGGATGCGCGTGCTCGACGCGCTGATCGAGACCAGCGCCCGCCCCGACGCGTTCACGCGGCTGCTCGTGGGCCCCTCATTCGCGGAGGAGGTCGCGCGCAACGCCCGACTTCGCGAGGTGACGGCCCGGCCCGTCCTCGAGGTGTACTCCGGCACGCTCCACGACGGCCTGGACGCCGCGTCCCTGTCGCCCTCCGCCAGGCGACGCGCGGCGCGCTGGGTCGTTGTCGCGTCCGCGCTCTGGGGCCTGCTTCGCCCTGCCGACCGGATCCCGTCGTATCGCCTCAACGTCCGCGCGCGCCTGGTCGGCGTGGACCGGCTCGAGCCCGCGTGGCGGACCGTCCTCCCGGACGTGCTCGCGGAGGCCGCCGGACCGCGCGGTGTCATCCTCGACCTCCGGTCGTCCAGCTACCAGGCCCTCGGGATGCCGACCGGCCTCGGCGACGGGACCGTGATGCTCCGGGTCGCCGGGGACGAGGCCGGCGGGGGGCGGATCGGCACCGTCTTCGTCAAGCGCGTCCGCGGACAGGCGGCGCGGCACCTGCTCGAGTCGGGCGCGAACCCCCGGGATCCCGGGGCGCTCGCCGAGGTGCTCGGGGAGCGCTGGCCGGTGGGGCTCGAGCCGCCTGCGCGGCCGGGCAGGCCCTGGTCGCTCACCGTCTTCATGTCCGCCTGACTTCGGGTGAAGCCGCGCTAGCCGCCGCCGGTCACGGCCACGGCCCCGGCGCCGTGGACACCGTCCAGGCCTCGGGCGGGAGGGCGCGGGATCAGCCGGAGCACGACGAGCGCCGCCACCAGGATCGCCATCAGGAGCGCCCAGGCGCTGATCACGCCGGCGATGCCCGCCACGACCCCGAGCACCAGGGGCGCCGTGAAGATCGCCATGCCGGACGCGGTCGTGAGCCGGGCGCTCGCCTTCACCGGCGCGTGGGGCGCATGGGCCACGGCGAGCCGGGTGGTGAGCGGGTACATGGCCGCGATCCCCAGGCCACCGAGCAGCATGCCCGCCCCGGCGAGTACCGCAACGCCCGCGAGCCACAGCAGCCCGCCGCCCACCGCGGCGAGCAGGGTACCGGCCCCCAAAAGCATCCGGAGGTCGACGCGGGTGCCGGGACCCCCGCTCAGCGCCAGGCGCCCCAGCACCTCGCCCACGACGAACAGCGAGGCGAGGGCGGTCGCGTCCGCGAGCTCCAGGCCTGCCTGGGCGACGGCGACCTGCGTCCCCCACGTGACGAAGGAGAACTCGGCGGCGACGCCCAGCGCGAGGTAGATCCAGGCAAGCCAGTACGACCGCCCCAGGGCCGGCTCAGGCTCGTGGTCCGCGGTGGCCGAGGCATCCCGCGTCGGGGATGCCGGGATGAGGGCCGCGAGCACGAGGAGCACCGGCACGATCAGCACAGGCCCCAGGTTCCAGCCGATGCTCCGCGCCGCGCCGGACAGCGCGATGGGCCCCAGGACGCCGCCGACCACCGACCACAGGACGGCCCGCATGAGATACACGCCGTTCGCCCGGTCCGCGAGCGAGGTGATGACGTACACGAGGACGCCCGAGATCCCGATCCCGAGCAGCAGGGTGCCGGCCAGGATAGGCAGGATCGAGACCGCGAGCGACATGAGGACCGCCGAGAGGGCCATCAGCGCGATCCACAGGCGGATCGCCGCCCGCGATCCGACGCTCCGCACGATCCGGTTCACGATGAATCCGGAGACGACCAGCCCGATGGCCATCACCGACGTCGGCATGGCGGCCGCCCACGGCGGGGCCCCGAGCTCGGACTGCAGATACGGCGTGATGTAGCCCACAGAGTAGATGAGGTACCCCTCGCACACCATCAGCAGGTAGGCGGTCCAGGTCAGGCGGCGGAGGGACATCGGGCTCCCGGGAGAGGCAGAGGAGTTCTGCCGCTGACGCCAGTATGCGGCGCTTGGTGTCCCGGTCCGCTGGTTCCTGGGTGGTTGACGCACAAGGGCGAGTCACATAGCCGGGCGGGCGGCCGGGCGCAGGCGCGGGCCCGCAGCCGTCCGCAAGCGGAGCGCCCGGGTGCGGACGGCGGCCGCGCTCCCGTGAACGCCATGAGCATCGGGATTGGCCCTCCCACGCAGGGCCCGGGACCCGAAACCCGGGCTTCGTCACACGATCCCCGCGTGGACACGGCGGATCTGATGCACGTCGCAATCACGGCGAACCAGGGCTTGCCAAAGCCCGCCAGGGCCGGACGGAGTGCCGACCGGTGAGCGAACAGCGGTCCACCGCACTACTCGGTGGGGAGGGTCTCCGGGGCAGCCGCCGGCAGCAGCGGCAGGCCGTCGTGCGGCGTGGTGCCCATCAGCCCGATCTGGTGGTAGACCCGGATCTTCTCGCGCGTGTCGGCGATGTCCAGGTTGCGCATCGTCAGCTGGCC
>JANNHX010000455.1:0-3887 GCA_031404615.1 Chloroflexota bacterium | reverse complement strand
CGCGCCGCGACACGACTCGGGCCCGGCCGCGCCGCGACACAACTCGGGCCCGGCCGCGCCGCCGCGACCGACCGTGCTCCCCGCCGCCGTTCCGGTCCCGTCAAACGTCGTCTCGCTCCGCCGCACCTCGCGCCGCCCACTGATCGCATCCCTCGCGCTCGCCGCCGGCCTTGGGGTCGTGGCGCTGGGACTCGGCGCGCGCTCGCTGACCCTGCAGCAGGACCTGGACGCCGCGAGCGCGCAGGTCGCGACGCTGGAGGGGACGCTCGCCGGCCGGACCGACCTCATGAACGACGCGATGACCGTCGCGATGAACCCCCGGCACGTCACCGTCGCGCTCCACGCCGAACCGCTCGCCCTCGCCGCGGAAGCCTCCGTGGTCTACGTCCCGGGCGCCGCGGAGTCCTGGATCGTGGCCCGCAACCTGCCGGCGACCCCGGCCGGCCATGGCTACCAGCTCTGGTACGCCGACGGCTCGGGCGTCCACCCGCTCCAGACGGTGAGCTTCGACGGCAACGGCGTGTTCGCGGCCTCGATCGGCATCGACCTCGTCGACAGCGCGGCCGTGATGATCACGCTCGAGCAGGACGGGGGCGCCACGGGCGAGCCAGGGCCGCAGGTGGTCTTCGGGGAGCTATAGGCCTCGAGGCCAGCGCCGCGACCCGCGCGCCGTGAGGCGCAGCGCCGCGACCCGCGCGCCGTGAGGCGCAGCGCCGCGACCCGCGCGCCGTGAGCCCCATGCGGCGACCGGCCACGCGACGGCGTCAGCTCCAGGCGGCGACGCCCAGGATCCAGAGCATCGCGAACAGCCCGGCCAGCACCGCCAGCCCCGCGATCCGCACCACGTTGGTCACCGCGGCCCCGAGCGCCGGCACGATCGTGCCCGGCGTCGATCCCTGGCGCACCCACAACGAGCGCATGGTCGGGACGTTCCGCGGCGCGAGCAGGAACCCGAGCCACAGCCCGGTCACCAGGCCGCCGATGTGCGCCCAGTTGTCGATGCCACCCAACGCGAAGCCCAGGATCAGGTTCAGGATCACGAGGCCGATCAACTGCCCCATGAAGGCGCGCGAGCCGCGATCGAGCATCGGCCGATGGATGTACTGGACCGCGATGAGGAGCCCGAACAGGCCGAAGACCGCGCCTGACGCGCCGACGCCGCGGCCGGCATCCCCGAAGGCGAACGACGCCAACGACCCGCCGGCCGCCGTGACCAGGTACAGGAACAGGAATCCGGAACGCCCGTAGAGCCGCTCGGCGAACGGCCCGGCGAGGTACAGCGCGTACATGTTGAAGATGAGGTGGAGCGGCATCACGGTGAGCGGGGCGTGCACCAGCGTGACCGTGAAGAGCCGGTAGGCGTCCTGGATCGACGCCGCCATCGCCGGCTTGTCGAGCTGCAGGATCCCGAACAGGTCGACCACGCTCGCCGGCACGAAGTCCGCGAGCAGCGAGGTCACGATCGTGACGCCGATCAGGCCGAGGGCGATCGAGAACCCGGCATCACCGCGCGCCCTGCTGAAGTACTTGCCCGCCGCGCCCTTGTCGCCGAGCTCCTTGGACAGCCAGCCCATCCGGTTCGCGATCTCGGGCCTGTCCTCGTGCGGCGCCCGCCGGTCGGCCTCGCGGTACGCGTTCAGCGCCCCGCGCAGGTCCCCCGCCCGCACGCGCGCCGCGGCCACGTTGCGCCAGGCCGCGTAGGTGTACTCGTTCTCCCCGAGCTCTGTGGCGGCCTCCCACTGGCCCAGCGCGTCCGCGTCCTGGTCCAGCCGGTGGAGCGCCTCGCCGAGGCCCACCATCGCGGCGCCCGTGATCGACGGGTCGTTGAAGCCCACCACTCGCTGATAGAGCCGCGCCGCGTCGAGGAAGTCCGCGGACGCCATGAGGCTCGCCGCCTGGGCCAGGGCGGCCTGCGCGGTCTCACGGGACAGGGGACCTGACTGGCCCAGCAGGGCACGGCTGTCGGAGGGGGTGCTATCAGTCACGGCCGCGACTGTACCGGAGACTGGCCGAAGGGTCGGCCGCGGGTATCCTGCGGTGCATGTGCGGACGGTTCACGCAGCAGCGACCCACCTCGGAGATCGCGCAGATCTTCGAGGCCGAGGACCTCGCGGACGACCCCGGCGGGCGGTTCAACGTCGCCCCCACGGACGAGGCCGCGGTCGTGGTCCAGCGTGAGGATCGCCGGGCCGTGGTCCGCTACCGCTGGGGCCTCGTCCCCTCCTGGGCGAACCCGAAGCAGGCCTCCCGCGCCTTCAACGCCCGCGCCGAGACCCTCGCCACGAGTGGCCTCTTCCGCGACGCCTACCGCCGCCGGCGATGCCTCGTGCCGGTCGACGGCTTCTACGAGTGGCTCCGTGACGGCGCGACACGCCGCCCGATGCACATCCACGATCCCGAGGACCGCCCGCTCGCACTCGCCGGGCTGTGGACCGGGCGCCAGGACGGGGAGACCGGCGACAGGCTCCGGACCTTCACGATCGTGACGACGCGCCCGAACGAGGTCATGGCCTCGATCCACGACCGCATGCCGGTCGTCATCGCGCCCGAGCAGTGGGCGACCTGGCTGGACCCGGCGCCGCGCGACCCGGGCGAGCTCCGGGCGCTGCTGGAGCCGCGCGAGGACCTGGCGCTCCACGCCCATGCGGTCTCGAGGCTGGTGAACAGCGTTCGCAACGACGGCCCGGAGCTGGTCCTGCCCGTCGGCGACGACCGGGCGACGCTGTTCCAGGCCGAACCGACGTAGGTCGAACCTTCGGCCGCGTCTACGCCTCGGCGGCCGCGGTCTCCCAGCCGACGGCGCCGGTGGCATTGCGGAATGCGGCGGCCGGCTCCTCGCCCGCGTCAACGGCGGCCGCGTAGGCACCGACGAGGGCCGCGAAGGCCCCGTCGTCGGCGACGTCCGGCGCGACGAGCACCGTCGCATCGGCCGGGAGGGTCTCTGGCGGCCGGCGCCCGGGCGCGAGGAGGACGACGAGATGCGCACCGGCGAACTGCGCCCCCTCGACGCAGGCGGGCAGGGCGTTCGCCGGGACATCGTCCGCGACGACCAGCACGCCGAAGGAGGTCAGGTACGAGAGGCCCAGGGCGATGTCCGCGGGCTCGAGGCGGGGTCCACCACCGGTGAACACGGGCGCGGGGGCCGCATCGGCGAAGGGATCCGGGTCGTCGTCGACGGGCGGCGGTGCCAGGACCGGCGTCGCGTGCACCGGGTCCCGCAGCACGGCCGCGTGGCCGACGCCAGCACCCGCGAGGGCGATGACGAGCGCGTCGCCGGCCCGGTCGTCCCCCACCCTGCCCACGACCTCGGTTGTCGCACCGCGCGCGGCGGCGGCCATGGCGATCTCCGCGGCGCGACCCACCGGGGTGGCCGCCGGCGCCTAGCGCCAGGCCACCGATACGAGCACGACGATGAGGCGCCAAGCCTGACGATCATGCGCCAAGCCTACCCCGAGGCGGGCGGACCTGCGCCGCCGGGCCTAGTCGTGGTCGGGCGTCGCGGACGGCGTTGGGGACGCGGACGGCGTTGGGGACGCGCTCGGCCTCGGCGTCCTGGTCGGGTCGGGAGTGTCGCTCGGGAGGGGCGACGGCGACGGCCCGGTTGTGGGCTTGGCCGTTGGCTTCGCGGTGGGCTTGGCCGTTGGCTTCGCGGTGGCCCTCTCCGTCGCGGTCGGCGCGTCGGTCGCGGATCCGTTGTCGCCACCCGTGTCGTCCGTCGCCTCCGGCGTCTCGCTCGGGTCCCCGGTCGGCTCGGGAGACTCGGACGGCTCGGGGCTCCCTGACGGGGTCGGTGCCTCGAACGTGGCGTCGGGGGTGTCGGTGGTGTCGGTGGGCTCGGCGGTCTCGAGCGGCAGGGACGGGATCTCGACCGACGGGCTCGGCGAGCT
>JANNHX010000454.1:0-16110 GCA_031404615.1 Chloroflexota bacterium | reverse complement strand
TCTCGGCGCATGGCGGTCCTTTATCCAGGCCAACGCGCGCCTCCTGCGCCGGCTCGACGACGAGCTCCAGGCGAGCCACGACCTGTCCCTGGCCGAGTACGACGCGCTCCTCCAGCTGGTGAACGCTCCGGACCGCCGCCTCCGCATGAGCGTGCTCGCCGAGCGCGTCCTCCTGTCGCGAAGCGGCATCACCCGCCTGGTGGACCGCCTCGTCGCCGCCGGCATGGTGGAGCGGGCAGCCTGCGTGAGGGATGCCCGGGGCGCCGAGGCCGCGCTGACCGCGAACGGCCTCGAGACGCTTCGCGCCGCCTCGCGGACGCACCTCGACGGGGTGCAGCACTACTTCCTCGGGCTGGTCGGGGACGCGGACCGGGCGTCGATCGAGACGGGCTGCAACCAGATCCTCGATGAGCTCGGCCGCGACGCGACCGCCGACTCGTCCTGCACCATCCCCAAGGCCTGAGCACGGAGACGCCCCGCGCGCCCGGCCGCCTGTACGCCGGCACGAGCGGCTTCGCGTATCCCGGCTGGGCGCCACGCTTCTACCCGGCATCCCTGCGCGGGCCGAACCTGCTGCCCCACTACGCGTCGCGCCTGCCCTCCGTCGAGCTCAACAACACGTTCTACGCGCGGCCAACGGCCCACAAGATCGCGTCCTGGGTCGCCGCCACGCCGCCCGGGTTCCGCTTCGTCGTCAAGGCGCAGCGCGGGGCGAGCGTACGTGCCCTCTACGCCGACCCCACCGAGAGCATCCCGTGGCTCACCGAGCCCCTGCCCCTCTTCGGCGAGCGGCTTGGCGCCGTGCTGTTCCGGATCGACACCAAGGCCCAGCGCAACGACGAGCGCCTCGGGGGCCTCCTCGCCGCGTGGCCGCGGACGATCCCGCTGGTGGTCGAGGCGCAGCACCCGTCCTGGACGGCCGACGAGACGTTCGCGGCCCTGCGCGCCACCGGCGCGGTCCTGTGCACGACGGACCTCGACGACCAGGAGGAGACGCCCGACATCCGCCGGACGGGCCCGTTCCTCTACCTGCGTCTCCGCCGCACGATCTACGACGAGGCGGCGCTGGACGCGTGGGCCGCCCGCCTGGTCCCGTTCCTGGACGACGGGATGGACGCGTACGTCCTGTTCCGCCACGACGAAGACGGCGCGAGCGCGGTCCATGCCGAGGGCTTCGCCGCGCGCATCGAGCGGATTCGCGCCCACGGTTGAGGCCTATCGGGCGCGCGACCCCTCCGCTGGCCCGAACACGACGACCACGCACAGCTCGTCGGTGATGTCGTGGAACCGGTGCGGGACGAGCGCCGGGACGAAGATCACGTCACCGGGCCCGCAGTCGCGCGTCTCGGCGACGGTCGTGAACCGGCCCCGCCCGGCGAGGATCACGTAGACCTCGTCCTCGGTGTGCGGCTGCTGGAGGTCATCGGCGCCCGCGGCGAGCACGTACAGGCCGACCGAGAGGTCGGGCACGCTGAGCAGCTCAACCCAGGGGCCGCCCGCGGCCTGCTGTCGGCGGAGGGCCTCCGAGAGGGTGAAGACGTCCATGCCGCTACCCTAGCTCGTACCGATGCAACGCGCGATCCCCCCGTCCCGCCTCGCGACCCTCGCCATCGCGGCCATCCTGGCCGCCGGCTGTGGCTCGCCGGGCCCCACGCCGCAGCCCAGCGTCGCGCCGTCGTCCCCCGGGTCGCCGGGATCCTCGCCGACCGCGACGCCTGCAGGCCCGGCCACCGCGTCAGCCAGCCCGTCCCCGACCACGAGCCCCGCGGCGGACCGCCCAGACCTCGCCGCGGTCCGCGTCGCGACCGAGGTCTATGCCGGCGGCCTCGATCAACCGGTCTTCGTCACGGGCGCCGGCGACGGGTCCGGCCGCCTCTTCGTCGCGGAGCAGGCGGGCCGGATCCGCGTGATCGAGGCCGGAAACGCAAGCCCCACGCCCTTCGTCGACATCTCGGACCGCGTCACCTCGGGCGGCGAGCGCGGGCTCCTCGGCCTCGCGTTCCCGCCGGGCTTCGGCGCCGAGCGACCCGTCGTCTACGTCCACTACTCGGGCAAGGACGGCGCGACGACGATCAGCGAGCTCCGCCTCGACGCCCACGACGTGACCGTCCTCGACCCGGCGTCGGAGCGCGTCATCCTCACCGAGCCGCAGCCCTACCCCAATCACAACGGCGGCTGGATCGGGTTCGATGCCGACGGGATGCTGCTGATCGCCTTGGGTGACGGCGGCTCCGGGGGCGACCCCGAGAACCGTGCCTCGGACCCCCGGAACCGGCTCGGCAAGATGCTCCGCATCGACGTGCTGACCCCGCCCGCGGGGCAGCCGTACGGGATCCCCGCCGACAACCCGTGGGCGGACGGCGTCGACGCGCTCCCCGAGATCCTGCACATCGGTCTCCGGAATCCGTTCCGCGACAGCATCGACCCCGTCACCGGCGACCTGTGGATCGGCGACGTGGGCCAGGGTGACTGGGAGGAGGTCGACGTCGCACGGGCCGGCGCCCGTGGCCTCGACTTCGGCTGGCGGCGCTGGGAGGGACGGCACTGCTTCGAGCCAGCGACCGACTGTGATCCCGCGGGCGTGACGCTGCCCGTCGCGGAGTACGGCCACGGCGCCGGGTGCTCGGTGATCGGCGGGGTCGTTTATCGCGGCGGTGAGATCGCGGCGCTACGCGGTGGCTACCTGTTCGCGGACTACTGCAGCGGGACGCTGTGGGCGATCGACTCGACCGACGACGGCGCGCAAGAGGCCGTGGTCCTGCTCGAGACGGGGACGTCGATCAGCTCGATCGGGACGGACGAGGCCGGCGAGGTCTACCTGACGGACCTGGCGCGCGGCAGTGTGCTGCGGCTGGTTGCGGGCGGCTGACCGAGGACCTGCCGCGTGACCCGGGTCTCGGGCGCTGCCCGTGCCCGAGACCGTGACGGTCGCCCGCCGCTCGCCCGCGGTCAAGCGGCGGAGCTCGTGCCCGGGCTGGGGGCGGCAACCTTGGCCGGCATCCTGACCGGCCGGAGGAAGAGGATGAGCGTGACCACCACGTAGGTCAGCCAGACGACGAAGGTGATGACCTCGGGCTGGCTCGTGTAGCCGAACAGCGCCCGCATGAACTGGCCCACAAGGAGGACGATACCGTCCGGTGCGCCTTCGATGGCCTTGTGGGGCAGCGTGGCCGAGGCGTCGAACAGCGTCGACGTGCCGATCGTGATCCAGCCGATCTCAACGAACTCGTGGGCCGCCTGGGACAGCAGGCCCGCGGCGATGAAGATCAGCGCGATGCCGGTCCAGCGGAAGAACGTGCGCAGGTTGACGGTCCGCGCACCGCGGTAGAACCCGACGCCCAGCAGGACCGCGACGCCGAGGCCGATGACGGCGCCGAGCAGCACCGCCGGGGCGGCCGCGTCCGCAGAGGTTGCCTGGCCGACGAGGAACAGCGCGGTCTCGAGGCCCTCGCGGATGACGGCGGTGAAGGCGAGCAGCGCGAGCCCGATGGCGCCCCCGTCGCTCAGCGCCCGGTCGAGCGCGGCGTGGAGCTCATTCCTCACGGACGCCGCCTGGCGACGCATCCAGAACAGCATCCATGTGACGACGACGGCCGCGAGGAGCATCGTCAGCCCCTCGAAGATCTGCTCGTACGGCTCCTGGAGCCCGCCGATGGTGACGAAGAGGGCCACGCCCGCGAGGAGCGAGAGGACCACGGCAGCGGCGGTCCCGGCCCAGATCTTGGGGAAGTGGCGGTGGTTCCCGGTCCTCGCGAGGTAGGCGAGGATGATGCTGACGATGAGGGCCGCCTCGACCCCCTCCCGGAGGCCGGTCAGGAGGCCGCTTGTGAAGGAACCGATGTCCACGGAGAGAGCTCCAGGTTCGCAGGATGAGCGGGGCGCGGGACGCCCTGCGGAGAATGGGAGCGCGAGTTCGGCGCCATCGTACGTGCGTGGTCAATCATCGTCAAGCGCCCTTGTTATTCGTTCACAGGCAACCCTGATACGCACTGGGGATCCGTTCGTGTGGCCCGCGCTTCAGTCGGGCCCGGGGTACCGTGGAGGCATGGAAGCCTTGGGGACGATGATGGCCCAGCTGCACGCGTGGATCGCGACCGGCGCTGCCGTCCTGGCCGGCACCGTGCTGATCCTCGCGGTCCTGGACGCGACCGGCGTCGTCGCCACCGTGCGTTGGCGGGACGGGCTGAGCGTCGCGCTGTTCGTCGCGCTCCTCGGGGCCGTGCTGCTGGGCCCGGGCATCGTCATCGGGGTGCGGCCGCCGTCCGACCCGATGCACTACCTCTACGCGGTCGCCGCCATCGGCGCCGTGCCGGCGGGAAGGTTCCACGCCGTGCGACGCGGATCGACGCGCGTGAGCTGGTGGGTCGCGGGCGGTGCTCTGGTCACGCTGTTCGCGCTGTTCCGGCTCTGGTCGACCGGCGGCTGAAGCGCGCCGCGGTCACTCCCGGTCCTCCGAGAGGCTTCCTGCAACGCCGCTGTAATGCGGCTGCAATGCCCGCCCCGTTCCGCCGATAGGGACGTGCGCCTAGACTTCGGAACGATCCGTTGCACATCTCGCTGTGGACGTGCCTGTGACGGGGCCGACCATGGACCTCACGCCGCACGATCCGGTCCCCTCCTGGGTCGTGCGGCGTTCTCGTGTCTGCCTGGGCGCCCGCGCGGACGACGATCCGCGCTGTCGACGATCCGGCCCGAGGATCCCTGGTGGTCAGGCGGTGAGCGCGTCGCCCTTGTCCGGGTCGAGGCCCAGGTCCTTGATCCCCGCGGCCGCGGCGGCCGGATCGTAGGCACCGCACCGGACCAGCCCCGAAAGCGCGGCCGCGGCGATGTTCGCGGGGTCGATCTCGAAGTGGGCTCGCAGCGCCTCGCGGGTGTCGCTCCGCCCGAAGCCGTCCGTGCCGAGCACGAGGTACGGGCTCTCGATCCAGGGGGCGACGAGGTCGGGCAGCGTTTTGATCCAGTCCGTGGCCACGACGATGGGGCCGCCCTCAGGGCCGAGCACCTGCGCGACGTACGGGACGCGCGGCACCTGGTCCGGGTGGAGGCGGTTCCAGCGTTCGACGCCCAGGGCCTCGTTGCGCAGCAGCTGGAAGGACGTGGCGGAATAGACCTCGGCGGCGATGCCCAGCCTCTCGGCCAGGAGGTCCCGGGCCTTGAGCACCTGCTGCATGATCGAGCCTGAGCCCACGAGCCGGACCCGGCCCCTGGCGTCGGCGATGTCAGGCGCGTCGGCGAACTTGTAAAGGCCGCGGACGATGCCCTCGTCCACGCCATCGGGCATCGCCGGCTGGGCGTAGTTCTCGTTGTAGACGGTGACGTAGTAGAAGACGTCCTCGCCGTCGTGGTACATCCGCTTCACGCCATCGCGGATGACCGCGGCCAGCTCGTACGCGAACGCCGGGTCGTAGGCGCGGATCACCGGCACGGTCGAGGCGAGCACGTGGGTGTGCCCGTCGTCGTGCTGGAGCCCCTCGCCCGCGAGCGTGGTGCGGCCCGCCGTGGCGCCGATCATGAACCCGCGGCCACGCTGGTCGGCGAATGCCCACGCCTGGTCGCCGGTCCGCTGGAAGCCGAACATCGAGTAGAAGATGTAGAAGGGGATCATCGGCTCGCCGTGCGTGGCGTACGCCGTGCCGGCGGCCTGGAAGCTGGCCATCGAGCCCGCCTCGTTGATGCCCTCCTCGAGGACCTGGCCGTCCTTCGACTCGCGGTAGGAGAGGATCAGCTCCGAGTCCACGGGCGTGTAGTGCTGCCCGTGGGCGGCGTAGATGCCAACCTCCTTGAACAGCGGGTCGAGACCGAACGTGCGCGCCTCGTCCGGGATGATCGGCACGATGCGCCTGCCGAGCTCCGGGTCACGGATGAGGTTGCGCAGGATCCGGGCGAAGACCATCGTGGTCGACACCTCGGTCGCGGAGCCGGCGGCGAACTCGCCGTCGACCTCGGGGGCCGGCGGGGGCAGCGGCTTCGCCCGGACGACGCGGCGAGGGACGGACCCGCCGAGGGCCGCCCGGCGCTCGATGAGGTACGCGACCTCGTCGGACCCCGAACCCGGGTGGTAGTACGGCGCCTCGCTGAGCCTCTCATCGGGGATCGGCAGCTCCAGGAGGTCACGGAAGACCCGCAGCTCGTCCTCGCGCAGCTTCTTGGCCTGGTGCGTGAAGTTGCGCGCCTCGACGCCCTTGCCGAGCGTCCAGCCCTTCACGGTCTTGGCCAGGATCACCGTCGGCGCACCCTTGAACTCCGTGGCGGCCTTGTACGCGGCATAGACCTTGCGGTAGTCGTGGCCGCCGCGCCGCAGGTGCTCGATGTCGCCGTCGGTGAGGTGCTGCACGAGGCTGCGCAGTCGCGGGTCGGGCCCGAAGAAGTGCTCCCGCACATAGACGCCGGTGGAGGTCGAGTACTTCTGGAATTCGCCGTCGACCGTCGAGTTCATCTTCTCGACGAGGACGCCGTCGGCGTCGCGGGCGAGGAGGTCGTCCCACTCGCGGCCCCAGACCACCTTGATGACGTTCCAGCCGGCGCCGCGGAACAGGCCCTCCAGCTCCTGGATGACCTTGCCGTTGCCGCGGACCGGGCCGTCGAGGCGCTGGAGGTTGCAGTTGACGACGAATGTGAGGTTGTCGAGGCCGTCCCGCGCGGCGAGGGCGATCCCCGAGATCGATTCCGGCTCGTCCATCTCGCCGTCGCCGAGGTAAGCCCAGACGCGCTGCTCGGAGGAGTCCCTCATCCCGCGGTTCGCGAGATAGCGGTTGAACCGCGCCTGGTAGATCGCAGCGAGCGGCCCGAGACCCATCGAGACCGTGGGGAACTCCCAGAAGTCCGGCATGAGCCGCGGGTGCGGGTAGGAGCTGAGGCCGTGGCCGCCGGTCTCGCGGCGATAGTGGTCCAGGTCCGTCTCGGACAGGCGCCCCTCGAGGAACGCGCGGGCGTAGATGCCCGGCGCCGCGTGACCCTGGAAGAAGATCGAGTCGCCGCCGCCCGGGTGCTCCTTGCCGCGGAAGAAGTGGTTGAAGCCCACCTCGTACAGGGTCGCCGCCGACGCGTAGGTCGACATGTGCCCGCCGATGCCCGGAAAGCGCACGTTGCCGCGCAGGACCATCGCCACGGCATTCCAGCGGATCAGCCGGCGGATGCGGCGCTCCAGCTGCTCGTCTCCCGGGAAGTAGGGCTCCTGCTCGGGGCTGATCGTGTTGATGTAGCGCGTCTGGGTGAGGCTCGGGACGCCGATCTGGCGCTGCCGGGCGCGCTTGAGCAGCTTGTACATGAGGAACCGGGCGCGGTTCTCCCCGGCCTGGTCCAGGACCTGGTCGAGCGAGTCGAGCCACTCGCGGGTCTCGGCCTCGTCGATGTCGGGCAGCTGCTGCTTGAAATCGTCGATGTACATCCGGGCTCCGTGGACGCGCTGGCGACCGTTCGCCGTGGGCGATGGCAAGGGTAGCCCCGATGCCGCCGGGACGTGCCGCCGGCCGCGTAGTGCCAGACGTACCGCGCTGGACGGGCACAATCGGCCCCATCTGCAGGTGCTGGCGCGTGCCCGCAATGCGGCCCGGGGCGCGCGTTAGCACGAGTCACCGGGTGGGCGCACACTGGTCGAGCACCACCGAGGAGAGAGGCATGAGCACGCGACCGCTCGTCCTCGTCGCCGATGACGAGCCCCGGATCACCAAGCTGGTCTCCATCGCCCTGTCCGAGGAGGGCTTCCGCGTCGTGACCGCCAACGGCGGCGAGGACGCGCTGGTCAGGGCCGAGGAGGTCCGCCCCGACATCGTCCTGCTGGACATCGTGATGCCCGACCTCGACGGGATCGAGGTGATGCGCCAGCTGCGCGAGCGCCGGCCGGTGCCGGTCATCCTGCTGACCGCCAAGGGCTCAACCGCGGACAAGGCCAAGGGCCTGGACCTCGGCGCGGATGACTACATCGCGAAGCCCTTCCACCCGGACGAGCTTGCCGCGCGCGTGCGCGCCGTCATCCGGCGGTCCTCGGGCACCCAGCCGGGCGCGGGCGTGATCCGCTTCGACGACGTCGAGATCGACCTCGAGCGGCGGATGGTCACCCGCGGCGGCGAGCTGGTCCAGCTCTCGCGCACCGAGTGGCTACTGCTCCAGCACCTGGCCGCGAACGCCGGCAAGGTCGTGCTGCACACCGAGCTCCTGACCAAGGTCTGGGGGCCCGAGTACCGCGATGACCTCCAGTACCTGCGCGTCTGGGTCTCCCGTGTCCGCCGCAAGCTGGGCGCCAAGCCCGGGGAGCCCGGCCGGATCCGGACCTTCCAGGGCATCGGCTACCTGCTCGATGTCGAGGGTGACGCCACCTCGCCCGCGTCCGGGTCGGTCCACGAGGACGGTGTCGACCCGAGCGGGGCGGCAGTCGTGGGCCTCGAGGCGTAGGGTCGCGGCCGCCACGCGGGTCATCGGCCCACAGGGCCGCCGGGCGGCCCATTCACCGGCGTCGGTCCTCGTGTCGACCGCCAGCACGCGCCACGGGGCCGTGGTTGGGCCCTGCTCGGCCTGATCTGAACCGCCCCGCGGCCAAGTCAGCGGTGGGCGTCGGTGGCTGGACCGCCACGTGGCCCGGGATCCGCCACGCGGCCCGAGGGCAGAGGGCGCCTGCGTTGCGCGTGGGACCGGCCCGCCCCGGTGCGCCGAATCGGGAGGTTTCCCCCCAATCGGACGCGACGAACGGCGCCGGGCGCGCTAGCCTCTGGGCATGCTCCGCTTCCGGCCGGGCGTCGCGCTCGTCATCGTCGACGTCCAGAACGACTTCGCCGACCCCAAGGGCTCCCTCTGCGTGCGTGGCGCGCCCCAGGTGATCCCGGTGATCAACGCCCAGGCGGCGGCCGCACGCACGAACGGCGCGCTCGTCGTCCTGACCCAGGACTGGCACCCCAGCCGGACACCGCACTTCATTCGCGACGGCGGCCCCTGGCCAGCCCACTGCGTCGTGGACTCCTGGGGCGCGGAGCTGTACCCCAGCCTCGACGTGGCAGAGGGCACGCCGATCGTCCGCAAGGGCAGCAACGGCGAGGACGGCTACTCCGCCTTCACGATGCGCGACCCCACCAGTGGTCAGGATGTCCCCCACGATGCTCCATCCCCTGCTCCAGGCCGCGGGCGTGGAGGAGGTCGTGATCGTGGGCCTCGCGACGGACTACTGCGTGAAGGCCACGGCGCTCGATTCGATCCGCCTCGGCTTCCAGACCCTCGTGCTCACCGACGGGATCGCGGCCGTCAACGTCGCCGAGGGAGACGATGAGCGCGCGCTCAAGGAGCTCGCGGCAGCTGGCGCCACACTCCGGACGAGCACCGAGCCCTGACCGCCGTGCAGCGGCGCTTCTTCGCCCTTCTTGCGCTCTCCGCAGCCGGGCTTTCGGCCGCCTTCGCCGCGGACCGCTTCCTCGCACGCCGCCGCGGGTCCCGGCCCCCGGAGCCGCTCCGGATGCTGGTCGTCGTCGACGCCCCCATCGAGGAGACGTGGCGCGTCCTCGCCGACATCGAGCTGCAGCCGGCGTGGATGCACGAGATGAAGTCGGTCGTCGTGACCACCCCGGGCCCGACGCATGTGGGCACCCGCGGCGAAGCGACCGTGCGCATCTTCGGCGTCTCGGTCACGGACCCGGTCGAGGTGGTCGGGTTCGACCCGCCGACCCGCTTCGCGATCCGCCACGAGGGCCTGTTCACCGGTGGCGGCGCGATCACGCTCGAGGCCGGCACGGACGGCACCACCACGATCGTCCGCTGGGCGGAGACACTCGTCCCGCCGCTCCTCCCGGAGCTCGGCGCCCTGGCCCAGGCGCCGGTCCTGCGCGACATCTTCCAGGCGGACCTGCACCGCTTCGCGCGGCTGGTCGAATCCGGGGCCGTCGAGTAGCCCCATGCGGGTCCACCTGGTCGACGCCACCTACGAGCTGTTCCGGGCCCACTTCGCGCCGCGCCCGCCCGTGTTGGGCCGCGAGGGCGTCGTCCTGTCCGGGGTCAGCGGCCTCGTCGAGCAGCTGCTGTACCTGCTGCGCGAGCAGGGCGCCACGCACGTCGGCTGCGCCACGGATCGCGTCATCCGGTCGTTCCGCAACGACCTCTACCCGGGCTACAAGACTGAGGCGGGCGTGGACCCGGGGCTGCTCGCCCAGTTCCCGGTCGCCGAGTCAGCCATCGAGGCGCTGGGCCTCGTCCTGTGGCCGATGGTCGAGTACGAGGCGGACGACGCGATCGCGGCTGCGGCCGAGCGGTTTGCCGCGGACGAGCGCGTGGAGCAGGTCCTGATCTGCACCCCGGACAAGGACATGGCCCAGTGCGTCCGCGACACCCGCGTCGTGCTCTGGGACCGCCGCCGCGACCAAGTCTACGACGACGCCGGCGTCCGGGCGAAGTGGGGCGTGCCGCCGTCGAGCGTCGCGGACCGCCTCGCGCTGGTCGGCGACGCCGCCGACGGCTTTCCGGGTCTCCCGGGCTGGGGGGACAAGTCCGCCGCCGCGGTCCTGGCGCGCTACGGGACGCTCGAGGCGGTCCCTGCGAACGCCGGCGACTGGGACGTGCCCGGGCTTCGCGGGGCACCCGCGCTCGCCGCCACGCTCCGTGAGCGCATGCCCGATGCCCTGCTCTTCCGGAGCCTCGCCCGGCTGCGCACGACCGCCGACGGCGTGCCAATCCCGCAGCAGGGCGTGGAGGAGCTGCGCTGGAAGGGCACGGACCGCGTGCGCTGGACGGCCTACTGCGACGAGTGGGGCCTGGCTCGCCTCGCCAGTCGCCCCCACCGCTGGCTGGGCGCCGACTGACCGGCGGCCGACGGCTCGCGGGCACCCGTCAGTCGGCGGGAGCCTCGCGGGAGCGAGTCAGCCGGCTGGCGCCTCGCGGGAGCGCCGCAGCAGCTCCGGGTAATGCGCCGCGGGCGCCGCGACGATCCCGAACTGGCGGGTCGCCTTGTCGACATCGAACCAGGCGCCACCGTGGGCATCCGTGACCACCGCGCCGCCTCGCTCGGCGATCAGGCCGGCCGCCGCCACGTCCCACGCGGACATGCCGCCCGACTGCAGGAACGCGTCGAAGCGGCCGTTGGCCACGTACGAGAGCGCGAGCGCCGCCGAGCCCGTGTTGCGCGACGCGCGAACAGCCCGGCGCACCGCCCGGACCCGCGTGGTGATCGCCCGCCCGCCGAGCGCGAGCGACACGACGTAGTCCGAGAGCAGCGGCTTGGCCGAGGCGTGGATGACGCGCTCGCCGAGCATCGCCGGCCCGTCCGCGGTCGCCCAGAAGGTCTCGTCGCGCATCGGGTCGCAGACGGCGCCAACGGCGGGCCGGCCGTCCACGACGAGCCCGACCGACACGCAGAAGTACGGGATGCCATTCGCGTAGTTGATGGTCCCGTCGAGCGGGTCGACGATCCACGTCCGCCCCGAGGCAAGCGCGCGGGCCGCGTGATGCGCCCCGGACTCCTCGGCCAGGATCCCGTCGTTCGGGAAGGCCTCGCGGATCGCGCCGAGGATCATCGCCTCGGACAGGTGGTCCACCTCGGTGACGACATCCTTGGGCGACTTGTGGTCGATGGCCCCGACCTGCTCGTAGCGCTCGAACAGCAGCCGGCCGGCTCGCTCGGCGATCTCGCGCGCGAAGGCGGCATCGGTCGCGAACCGTGACGGCGTCACAGGCCCCGGAGTGACGAGGTCCGTCACGAGGCGCAGTCCGCGATCAGCTCGCGCGGCTCGGTCCCGAACCCGCCCACGATCACGTCGAACGTGACCGTGCCGCCGGCCGGCACCTTGGGGCTCTCGACGAACGCCGCGCCCGGCCCGATCCCGCCCGTCGACGGATCGTCGATCCGGCACGTGGTCGCGCCCGCGGCGCCGCCCTCGTTGGTCACCGAGACCGTCACCCGCAGGCCCCCCGGGTCGGCGTTGACGCCCTGGACCGACGAGGTGAACGGGCCCATATCCGCGATGATCAGCCGCGCCACGACGGCCATCAGAACGACCGCGATCGCGATGCCGACGAACACGGTCCCGTGCGCCTGCGACGCCGCCGGCGACTTGAGGCCGAGCGGATTGCACGCCTCGCACATCGACTCGTGCAGCGGGATCCGGGCACCGCAGCGCACGCAGCCGTGCATGGGCTCGGCGTCCCCGGCGGGTGTGGGCGAGGGGGCGGTGGCCAGCGGCGCGGGCGATGTCATGGCGCCTCGCCGGCTAGAGGCCGGTCTCGAAGATGCGGATGTCCGACGGTCCCGCGGCGTGTCCATCGCCCCGCGTGTGGCGGAGCGCGTCCTTCGCGCCGAGGGCGTCGAGGTCAGCCGGGAACCGGCCGATCATGTCGAGGACCACCTTGCGGATGCGCTCGGCATTCTGCTCGAAGACCGCGAGGACGTCGTGCGCGGTGACGGCCTCCGTGCCCTCGAGGACGCCCGCGTCGTAGTCCGTGATCAGCGCGATGTTCACGACGGCCATGCCGAGCTCGCGGCACAGGTACGCCTCGGGGTACTGGGTCATGTTGATGACCTCCCACCCGGCGTCACTGAACCACTTGCTCTCGGCCTTCGTGGAGAAGCGCGGGCCCCCAATGACGACGACCGTGCCGCCGTCGTGGACCGTGATGCCGTGCTCCTTGATCACGTCGAGCGCGATGCCGCGCAGGACGGGGTCGTAGATCTCGGCGGAGCTGACGTGCGAGACGATCGGGCCGTCGAAGAAGGTGTCGGCGCGGCCATTCGTGCGGTCGACAAACTGGTCCGACACGACGAAGTGACCGGGCTCCACGTGGAGCTGCAGCGAGCCCGCGGCGCAGGGGCTGATGACCGCCTTCACGCCCAGCGAGCGCATCGCCCAAACGTTGGCGCGGTAGTTGACCCTGTGCGGCGGGATCGAGTGGGTCCGGCCGTGGCGCGGCAGGAACGCAACCTTGCGGCCCGCGACCGCGGCCAGGAAGAAGGAGTCCGACGGCGGGCCGTACGGCGTGTCGATCTTCGCCTCGCGGACGTCCTCGAGCAGGGAGTAGAACCCCGATCCACCGAAGACGCCGATCTCCGCCAGGTCCGCCACGTACTGCCTCCTTCGTGAAGTTGCCGCGCCCATTCTCGCACGGGTCCCGCCGGCGCTCCGATGCGCGCAGGGTCGCGAGGCACGCGATCCCGGGCATGGACGCGCTGGGCACGCGGCGGTAGGCTCCGCCTGCGTCTCCCAGACTCGTCACGCCCCCGGAGGCCAGGTCCATGCCCTTCGCCGGTTGGAGCCCCATCGGCATCGCCGCGCTCATCCTCATCGTCGCCGGCGTCGTGCTGCTCGTCGCCTACGCCTTCGGGCGGGGCCTGGTCAACCGCGAGCTGGAGGGGATCGAGGAGCCGCCGGAGACCGGAACGGAGACGCCCGCTGCCCCGGCGGCCCGACCGAGGCGGTCGCGGACCCTCGGGTCGCTCGGCGCGGCACTGCTCGTCCTGGGCCTCGCGCTGGGCGCGATCAGCGCCACCGGCGGCTGGGGCACCGGCAGCGCGACCGGCGGTCCCGGCGCGGCCCCCGGCGACTGCGCGCAGTCCTGGGCCGGCTGCCCGAAAGCCACGCCAAACCCGTAGCTCCACGCGTGGGTGCCGGTCGCGGCGGCCAGGGTCCGGCACGCCACCCTCGGTACCATGGGTCCATGCCCAACGCCGACCTCTCCCCCGCCGCGCTCGCCTTCCTCCGCGACCCCCGCTTCATGTCCGTCGCCTCGGTCGACGCCGACGGGGCACCCCGCCAGGCCGCCGCCTGGTACGACGTGCTGCCTGACGGCCGGCTCCTGCTCAACAGCCGCACCCCCCGGCGCTGGTGCCTCAACCTCATGGAACGTCCGACGGTCGCGCTCTCGGTCATCGACGCCGGGGACGGCTATCGCTGGCTGGGGCTGACCGGTGTCGTCGACGAGGTCATCGAGGAGGTCGGGCGTGCCCGCGAGGACATCGTCGCCCTCGCCCACCGCTACCACCCCGAGGGGCCGAAGCAGTCGCTCATCGCGGCCTTCCGCACCCAGCCCCGCGTCACGTTCCTCGTCCGGATCACGGGCGTCCACGACCACCTGGAGGACTGACCCATGGCCGACGTCAAGATCGGGTTCCTGCTCTGGCCCCAGACGGACTCCTGGCCCGCCATCCGCGATGCCGCCGTGCGCGCCGAGGCCGCGGGCGCGTCGAGCCTCTGGACCTGGGACCACCTCAACTCGATCGTCGGGCCGTGGGAGGGCCCCATCCTCGAGGGCTGGTCGATCCTGTCCGGGTGGGCGCAGGTGACGAGCAAGGCATCGCTCGGCCTCATGGTCTCAGCCAACACGTTTCGCAACCCGGGCCTCTCCGCCAAGCTCGCCACGACCCTGGACCACCTCTCCGGCGGCCGCGCGGTCCTCGGCATCGGCGGCGCCTGGTTCGAGCGCGAGCACGAGGCGTTCGGCCTCGACTTCGGCTCCGGGTTCGGGGAGCGTCTCGACCGGCTCGACGAGTCCGTGATGCTCCTGCGCCGCCTCCTCGACGGCGAGCGCGTGACCCACGACGGCCCGGTCTACCCGATGAAGGACGCCCTCGTCGCCCCGCTGCCCGTGCAGGCGCGACTCCCGATCATGATCGGCGGGTCGGGGCCGAGGAAGACGCTCCGCACCCTGGCGAAGTACGGCGACCAGTGGAACGCGATGGGCCGGCCGGAGAAGCTTGCGGCGAGCGACGCGATCCTGCGTGAGCACTGCGAGGTCGTCGGGCGCGACGAGGCGGAGATCGAGCGCACGACCACGGTCGACATCGTCATCCGCGATACGCACGAGGCCGCGCTCGCCGCGTACAAGGGCCGCATCGCGGCAAGCGGCGAGGAGTTCGACGAGACCTGGAACTTCTTCTGCGGCACGCCGGCGGAGATTGCCGAGGGGCTGCAGCCCATCATCGAGCTCGGGTTCCGGCACATCTTCGTGGAGTCGCCGGCGCCGTACGACTGGGAGACGATCGACCGGATCGGCGAGGTCCTCGCCCTCCTCAACGGCTGAGCCCGGGTGCCCGCATGAACGGCACCGTCGTCGCGCTCGCCGGTGGGGTGGGCGGCGCCAAGCTGGCCGAGGGACTGCAGGCGCAGGTCGGGAACCGGCTCGCCGTCATCGTCAACACGGGCGACGACTGCCGCCGCCACGGACTGCTCGTGATGCCCGACCACGACACGGTGCTCTACAACCTCGCCGGGATCGAGCAGGTTGCGTTCGGCTGGGGCATCGAGGGCGACACGCACGCCGTCATGGCCCAGCTCGGCGTGTACGGCGAGGAGACGTGGTTCGGCCTCGGCGACCGGGACCTCGCGCTGCACATCGCGCGGACGGCACGGGTTTACGCGGGTGCGCGGCTGACGGAGGTCTGCCTCGGCCTCCAGGCGGCGCTTGGGATCGCGGCACGCATCCTGCCCATGGCCGACAGGCCCGTGGCGACCGAGGTCCGCACGACCGACGGCTGGCTCGAGTTCCAGGAGTACTTCGTCCACCGGCGCCAGGAGCCGGACGTGCTGGAGCTGCGGTTCGCGGGGCTCGCCGAGAGCTCGCCGACGCCCGAGGTGCTCGCAGCCTTCAATGACGCCGAGGCCGTCATCATCGCGCCGTCCAACCCGCTGGTCTCCATCGGCCCCATCCTCGACGTGCCGGGGATGCGCGAGGCGATCACCGGGGTCCGATCCCGTGGCGCCCATATCGCCGCCGTGAGCCCGATCATCGGCGGCAAGGCGCTCAAGGGGCCCGCAGACCGGATGCTCGCGGCGCTCGGCCACGAGTCGACGGCGCTGGGCGTGGCCCGGCTCTACGCGGACCTGTGCGACGTCTTCGTGCTCGACACGATCGACGCAGGCGCGGCCCCGGCGGTCGAGGCACTGGGCATCCGGGCGCTCGTCACGGACACGATCATGACCGACGACGCGTCGCGGGCGCGCGTCGCGGGCGAGGTGCTTGCGGCCCTCCGCTGAGCACACCCTGAGCTCGCTCGGAGCTTGCGCGGAGCCCTCCGGAGAGCATGTCGCCGGGCGCCCGTTTGTGGCGTTGGCCCTGGGCGTGCGATGATCGGGGGCAGGCGCAGCCGGGCAGAGGACGCGTAAGGAAGCGTTTGCCGGGCGGCACGGGACGATGAGCTCGCGGATGCGC
>JANNHX010000453.1:0-1798 GCA_031404615.1 Chloroflexota bacterium | reverse complement strand
GGTCCGCCGCGCCCTGGAGCAGCAGGGCATCCGGATCGACGACACGCTTCATCGCCGAAATGGTATTGACAAACATCGATATCGTCAAGTATCAATACCATGATCACCGCGCCGGCCGGCACCAGGTGGCCGCCGGGAAGGAGCACCATGAACGCTGACCAAGGAGACCCCGCGATGACCACCGAGACGATCCACGAGGCCGTCCGCGCACACTACGCCGCCGCGGCCGTCAAGGCGGGCGAGGGCTCCTGCTGCTCCACGACGGAGCCCGAGGCCATCGGCGCCGCGCTGTACTCCGCGCTCGAGCAGGCCGAGCTGCCCGAGGCCGCGGTCCTCGCGAGCCTGGGCTGCGGGAACCCGATCGCCGTCGCGGAGCTCCACGAGGGGGAGCGCGTGCTGGATCTCGGGTCCGGCGGCGGCATCGACGTGCTCCTGTCCGCGACACGCGTCGGGCCCACGGGGCGCGCCATCGGCCTCGACATGACCGACGAGATGCTCGCCCTCGCGCTGCGCAATGCCGCCGAGGCCGGCGCCTCAAACGTGGAGTTCCTCAAGGGCCACATCGAGGATATCCCGCTGCCGGCCAACTCCGTCGACGTCGTCATCAGCAACTGCGTGATCAACCTGGCGGCCGACAAGCCGGCGGTCTTCCGCGAGATCGCGCGCGTGCTCAGGCCGGGCGGGCGCATGGGCGTGACCGACATCGTGGCCGGGGACCACCTCACCGCCGCCGAGCGCGCCGAGCGCGGCTCGTACGCCGGCTGCATCGCGGGCGCCCTCTCGTTCTCCGAGTTCCGCGCGGGCCTCGAGGCCGCTGGCCTGACCGACATCAGCCTCACGCCGACGCACGACGTGACGGACGGGATGGTCAGTGCGATCGTGAAGGCGACGAAGCCCGCGGCCGGGCTCCCGACGCTCGCGACCTTCGCCCCTGCGGCCGGCGCCGAGCTGCCCCTCGCGGCATCGGGGAGCTGCTGCGGCGGCACGGGCTGCTGTTGACCATGCGCATCGATCGGGCGGCGGCGTCCGATGTCCCGGCCGTCGAGGCGCTGCTCGCGGCGGCCGGGCTCCCGCTGGAGGGTGCCGCTGAGGCGCTCGCGACGGGGGTCGTGGCACGGGACCAGGAGGCGGTGGTCGGCGCGGCCGCCGTGGAGCGGTACGGCGAGGCGGGGCTGCTCCGGTCGGTTGTCGTCGCCGAGCCCCTGCGCGGGTCCGGCCTGGGCCGGGAGCTCGTCGCCGCGGCCGAGGAGCTCGCGAGGGAACGGGGGATCCGCGACCTGTACCTGCTGACCGAGACGGCGGCGGGCTGGTTCCCACGCCTGGGCTACGACGTGGTGCCGCGCGAGGCGGCCCGCGCGGCCGTCGGCGAGTCGGTCGAGTTCACGATGGGCTGCGCCGAGTCCGGGATCCCAATGCGGCGCAGTCTGGGCTGACGTCGGGATTGACGCGAAGGTCAGTCGTCGTCGGCCCGGGGCGTCTCACCATGGTCGTCGGTCCCCTCGCCGTCACTGCGCTCGCCGGATGAGTCACCGTCGTCGCCATCACCGTCCCCTCCGCCACCGTGGTCGTCCGTCCCTCCTGGCGTCCGCGTGGGCGTCGGCCTGCGGGTCGGCGTCGGCGCGTCCGTCGCCTCCGGCGTCTCGCTCGGGTCCCCGGACGGCTCGGGAGACTCGGACGGCTCGGGGCTCCCTGACGGGGTCGGTGCCTCGAACGTGGCGTCGGGGGTGTCGGTGGTGTCGGTGGGCTCGGCGGTCTCGAGCGGCAGGGACGGGATCTCGACCGACGGGCTCGGCGAGCT
>JANNHX010000452.1:0-12472 GCA_031404615.1 Chloroflexota bacterium | reverse complement strand
CGGCGAAACGCTCAAGGCCTACCTGGTCGACCCGGTCACCGGGACGTCGGCGGAGCTCCCGTGGGCGGACGACATGCCCGCCTGGCAGCGCAGGGCGCGCTGACCCGCCCTTGCCGCGGAGGTCCGGATCGCGGGGACCCGATGGCGAAGTGAACGTTTGACACCTCGCGTTCGCTCATAGGGTGTGACCGCGCCGCCCCCTGGCGCGGCACCGAGAGAGAACCGGGTGCGAGACATCGTCGAACAGGCGATGCGCGGCGACCGCGAGGCATTCGGGTGGCTGGTCACCATGTCCCTGGCCTCGAGCGTGCAGGCCGCGTCGCCCCACCAGGCGGACCCGGCGGGCATGGTCCCGCCCCTCAACCCAGCCTTCGGCGCGTGGATCTGCACGGTGACCGGGAGCGGCCCGGTCTGCCGCGGATCCAACGAGGACAGCGGGACCGACTCGGACACTGGGCTCGTCTGCGACGGCCAGGCGGTCTACGCGACGGGAAGCTACTCGTCGAACGGCACCCGTCGGCACCTCCCGGACGGTCGGGCCGTGAAGACCTTCTTCAACAACAGCTCCGTCGAGACGTGGACGCTCTTCCCCCCGGGCGCCGGCCCCGAGGTCCGCGTCATGGGCCATTGGGACCAGCACTACGTCTACCCCATCCCGGGCGTCTGCGCCTCGCGCGTCATGACGATCACCGGAGCCGACTGGCAGGTGGTCGCCAAGGGTGCCGGTCTGGTCTTCCACGACACCGGCTTCGTCCGCTTCCAGCCAGGGATCGATACCCCGATCGACATCAGCCACGGCCCGACCGATTCGGACCACGGCAACCTCGACCTCGTGATGCCGGCAGTGTGTGCCGTCCTGGAGGGCTGACCACCCGCCGCGGGCCCGTGCGTCGTGCGCGGGCCCGTGCGTCCCGTCTGGCTCCCTGGCGGCGGCTCGATCCTGCTCGACGCCGGCACGATCCTCGAGGATGCCGCGAGCGGGGAGCTCATCCACGCGGGTGGCCCGCACCCGTTCCGCGACTACGTCGCGGCCGGTGACGCCTCGGCGCTCCAGCCCATCTGCGACGCGCTCGACTGAGCGAACCGAGCCTGCCCTTCGCGGCGAAATACTCCCCAGACGGCCCGCAAAGGGCTCGCCGTGCAGCCAGGACGCCCGGCATACCGTCCCGCTTGCCAGTGAACCTGTTCCTCTGCCCCGGCGCTGCTCATCATCGGCTGTGGGTCGAACCGCAGGATTCGGGACGCCTAGGGCTCGTTCGTCGCGGCACTCGCCGAGCGCGCGTCCTGGATCGTGACGACCGAGACCACGTCGGCCGCCTCGTCCCAGATGTAGATGAGCAGCATCCATGGCCACGGCCCGAGGACGAACCGGAATCCCCTCCAGCGGCCGTCGAGCTCGGGCCCGAGCTGGGGGAAGTCGGCGAGCGTCACGAGGGACGCACGGACGCGTTCGATCGTGGAGGAGGGCAGGCTGTGCGTGCGGATCATCTTGTGGATGTCGGCACGCGCCGACTCCGTCATGACGACGTGCGCCATCGACTACAGCTCGTCGAGAGGGATCACGCGCCCGGCGGCGATATCCGCGAGACCCTCCTGCGCGCGATCCCAGGCGCCCGGGATCGAGTCCAGCAGCGACGTGATCGTCGCGGGATCCGGGTCCGCCTGGTCGAGCGCCGTCGAGAGGAGGGAGCGCGCGAGCGTCCCGGGGTTGATGTAGGTCCTCGCCGCCAGGCGGTGGAGTCGCGCGGCGTGCTCATCGTCAAGCAGCACGTTGAAGCGATTGCTCTGCTCGCCGGTCATTACGTCACCCGCACAGTCTGACACGATCCGTGCAGCAGCCTACGCCGCGCACCAGATGCCGTCAACGGCGGCCAGACGCCTCCCGGTTACCCATAGAGGACGCGCTGCAGCGCGTCCTCATCACCGCGTGGCCTCAGGACTGCATCAGGCGGGCCGTCGGGGCCTGCGCAGGCGCACGAACCTCGTGGCCGCCACCCCAACCATGACCAGGCCGGCAACGATGAGCACGACCGTACCCACCAGGCCCTCGGCGCCTGACGTCGGGGCTGGATCACCCGGCTGCGGCGGCCACGGGGCGTTGAAGAACGCGACCAGGTCCGCCATTCCGCCCACGGCCTCCGTGCCGAACTCCTCGCGGACCCCGGGAGCCAGCACGTACTTGCCGGTGGCGCCGTCCTTGGCCGCACGGACCGCAACCCAGTAGGTGCCATCTGCCGGGGCCGTCGTCCGAATGCCACCCCAGGCGATGAAGCCGAGGCCGCCGTGGACCTCCAGCTCGCCGCCCGCCGCCTCGTGCCAGAGGCTTCCCTCGGCGCCCACGGCCTCCGCCAGGGTGGCCTCGGCATCGGAGACCGCCGGGGGGAGACCGGGCCCGAGCACCGCGAAGGACGTGGCGATCCCGCCTGAAGCGTCGGGCGCGGTGACCTCCACGACCAGCGCGTCGCCGGCCCGCAGGTCCATCCGGTACCAGTCCACCTCGCCGGGCGCGTCCAGGGTCGCGCCGATCGCCCGAGAGAGCGTGGGATCCTCGAGCACGAATGCCGTCGCCGACGACTCGTTGCCGGGCTCCACGACCATCGGCGCATGGGCGGCGACGGGCGCCACGGCGACGACGAGCAGCAGCGAGGCCGCCGCGATCCCGACTCGGATGTTCATGTCTGCGGTTCGTTGCCGGGAGCTCGCCGGATGCCGCCAGGGTCCCGGCCGATCCCCTGACCCCTGGTGGAGGGCCGGTCTCGCGGTCAGACCCCGTGGTCCAGTGTCCACTGGCGCAGGCGGGCGGCGATGTCCGCCACGTCGCGACTCGAGCCGTCCGCGATCGACGCCACCAGGTCGAATGCGTCGTCGATCGGCGCGCGCAGGTCCCGGTCGTTCAACCTGTAGAACAGCCGTACGGCGACCCACCCGAGTCGCTTGTTGCCATCGATCAGGGCGTGGCCGGCGACGATCGAGTGGAGCAGCGCTGCCGCCTTAGCGTCCAGGCTCGGGTAGGCATCCGCGCCGTAGACCGCGGCCCGCGTACGCGCAACCGCCGCCTCGAGGAGCCCGACGTCCCGAACCTCCGCCGGCCGACCGAGCCCTGCCTCTGCCGCCGCGAGCAGGTCGTCGAGGTCGAGGTGCTCGGTCACATCTCGCCGAGCCGGCGAAGGAGCTCAGCATCCTCGCGCGCGATCGTCGCCAGGTGCTCATCGCGACGCCGCGTCCGGCGCGTCACGTACTCGTCGATCGCGGTACGCGCCACCTCCTGCATGGACCGGTGCTCGCGGCGGGCGGTTTCGCGCAGGGCCTCGGTCTCGGCGGCGGTCAGGCGAAGGGTCATCGGCATGATCGGATGATACCGAGCGGTATCACTCCGTCAACCACCCTGCCTGCCCTCCGGCACCGAACCGCAACCGGCGCCCGAGGCGATTCCTGTTGTTCGACACCCCGCCGATTCGGTAGCATGGGAAAAACCCCGGAGGACCAGCGACCCATGGCGAAGTATGTCTTTGTGACCGGAGGAGTGACCTCCTCGCTCGGCAAAGGCATCACTGCCGCCAGCGTCGGCCGCCTGCTCAAGGCCCGCGGCCTCTCCGTCCGCATCCTCAAGCTCGATCCGTACATCAACGTGGACCCGGGGACCATGTCGCCGTACCAGCACGGCGAGGTGTTCGTCACGGACGACGGGGCCGAGACGGACCTCGACCTGGGGCATTACGAGCGGTTCATCGACGAGAACCTGACCCAGGGCTCCAACGTCACGACCGGCCGCATCTACTCCGCGGTCATCGCCAAGGAGCGCCGCGGGGACTACCTCGGCGGCACGGTGCAGGTCATTCCGCACATCACCAACGAGATCAAGGAGCGGATCGTCCGCGTCAGCCGCGACGGGGACCCGGACGTGGTCATCGTCGAGGTCGGCGGCACGGTCGGCGACATCGAGAGCCTGCCGTTCCTCGAGGCCATCCGCCAGATGCGCAAGGACGTGGGGCGCCACAACGTCCTGTACGTCCACGTGACGCTGCTGCCGATGCTGGCGGCGACGGGCGAGCTCAAGACCAAGCCCACCCAGCACTCCGTCAAGGAGCTGCGCGGGATCGGGATCCAGCCGGACTGCATCGTCCTGCGTGCCGACGGCGAGGTCCCGGACGAGATCCGCGAGAAGATCGCCCTGTTCACGGACGTGGACGTGGAGGCCGTCGTGCCCGCGCCGACCGCGAGCACGATCTACGAGGTCCCGCTCCAGTTCGAGGCGTTCGGGTTCGGGCGCTGGCTGGTCCGGATGCTCGGCCTGGGCGATCCTGAGACCGAGCCGAACCTCGACGGCTGGCGCGCGCTCGTCGAGCGCATCAAGGCGCCCAAGCCCACGCTGGAGATCGCGCTCGTCGGCAAGTACATCGAGCTGCCGGACGCCTACCTGTCCGTCACCGAGGCCCTGCGCCACGCCTCCTGGGCGCACGGCGTGGATGCGAAGATCCGCTGGATCGATTCGGAGACCCTCACCGCCGAGAACGTCGGCCAGCGCCTCGCGGGTGTCGCCGGCGTGCTCGTCCCGGGCGGCTTCGGCCACCGCGGCATCGAGGGCAAGGTCCTGGCCGCCCACTGGGCGCGCCGCCACGGCCTTCCGTACCTCGGCCTGTGCCTCGGCCTGCAGTGCGCGGTCATCGAGTTCGCGCGCGAGGTCCTCGGCAGCGCGGACGTCAACTCGACCGAGTTCGACATGTTCACGGCCAACCCGGTCATCGACTTCATGCCCGACCAGCGGGACATCGAGGACAAGGGCGGCACGATGCGCCTGGGCCTCTATCCCGCCAAGCTGGCCGCCGGCTCCAAGGCCCGGCAGGTCTACGGGACCGAGGTCATCTACGAGCGCCACCGCCACCGCTTCGAGGTCAACAACCGCTACCGCGCGACGCTTGAGGCGGCTGGGATGCTCCTCTCGGGCACGTCCCCGGACGGCCGCCTGGTGGAGATCGTGGAGCTGCGCGACCATCCCTGGTTCGTGGCCAGCCAGTTCCACCCGGAGTTCAAGTCCCGTCCCGAGCGCCCGCACCCGCTGTTCCACGGCTTTGTGGCGACGGCCCTCGCGCTGCGCAACGGCGTGGAGCCGCGGCTGACGGCCGTCGGGCCCGGCCCCGAGGTGGACGCCCAGGCCGCGGCGGACCCGGACCGCGAGCCCGAGGCCAGCTCCGCATCCTGACGGGAACGGCCGCAGTGCCGAGCCAGTCGGACGGCTAGGCGCGAAGAAGGGTCAGCACCGCCAGGACGCGCCGATGCTGGTCGGGTGACTCGTCCAGGCCAAGCTTGCTGAAGATCGATGTCATATGTGCCTCCACCGTGCGCCCGGCGACGACCAGGCGGGCGGCGATGGCCTTGTTCGAGAGTCCTTCCGCGACCAGGGCCAGCACCTCGCGCTCGCGCGCGGTCAGGTCCGAGAGGGGGTCGTGCCGTCGCCTCCGCCCCAGCAGCCGCGCCACGATAGTCGGGTCTACCACGGTCTCGCCATCGACCACGCGGCGGAGCGCGTCGATCATCACCGCTGCGTCGACGACGCGCTCCTTGAGCAGGTAGCCGACGCCCTCCGGATGCTCCTGGACCAGCTGGATGGCCCAGGTCGGCTCCACGTACTGCGACAGGACGAGGACGCCCACGGTGGGGTAGGTGTCACGGATCCGGCCGGCCGCCACGATGCCTTCATCCGTATGTGTCGGCGGCATCCGGATGTCAAGGACGACGGCGTCGGGCTTGTGGCGGGAAACGAGCGACAGGAGCTGATCGGCGTCCGGTGCCTCCGCGACCACCTCCACGCCGGCGTCTGCCAGCAGGCGGACGATGCCCTCGCGCGTCAGCATGAGGTCCTCTGCGACGATCACCCGCACGGCAGCACCACGGACACGACATTGCCGAGGTGGTCCGACCCTCGCGCGATCGACACCTCGCCCCCGGAGGCGCCCACCCGATCCGCGATCCGCACGGGGGGCTCGGTCATCACGGCTCCGTCGTCGCTCGCCTCGATGATGACCCGATTCGAGTCGCCGCTCACCCGAAGGGCCAGCTCCCGGGCGCCTCGACGCACGGCATCGGCGAGCGCTTCCACGGCGACGTGATACACGGCAGCCTCCGTCACGACAGGAGCGCGGCCGGGCAACTCGGTGCGAACGGCCACCGGTATGGGCGAGGCATCGCCGAGAGACATGAGGGCAGCCGTCAGGCCAGCCTGGCTCAGGACGGCGGGATGCACGCCGTGAGCGATTCGCCGCAACTCTTCCACGGCGTCCAGGCCGAGGGTCTCGGCCGCTGCCAGTCGGTCGGCCAAGGCGGCATCGCCACTGCGTTCCGCGTTGAGCCTCGCCAGGCGGAGATCGAACGACACGGCGAGGAGCCCCTGTTGCGCGCCGTCATGCAGGTCTCGTTCCACCCGTCGACGCTCGGCGTCGCTGATCTCGACGATCCGGGTCCGCGACTCCTGCAGATTGCGGAGTCGGGCCAGGCTGGCGGCACGGAGGCGCTCGTTGTCGAGGGCCACCAGCATGCTCGGGCCGATCTCACGGGTGAGGGCCGCGGCGTCAAGGCGAGTCTGGTGCGACACGATGGCGACCGGCTCTCCGCCGCGCTTGATGGCGGTCGCCTGGCGATCGGGGCCGGTGTCGCGCGCCTCGTACGGCCGGCCGTCGGGTCCGACGTAGCGCTCGTCCTCGGCGAGCCAGTAGCCGACCTTGACCGTTGGATCCGCGAGCACCGTCGCGAGAGCCGTCTCGAGCGACCCCGGCGGTGGTGCCGCTTCGATGTCGTCCGCGATGCGTCGGAGGCCCTGGCGCACCCGCAGGATCGAGACCGTGGCGAGCACCAGGCCCAGGCTGATCGACAGCATCGCCCCCGTGAGCACCCAGGGCAGGATGACCACGAGGGATTCGAGAAGCGGCTCGCCGACGCCCTGAATTGACGGTCGCCTGCTGAGAGCGATCGCCGCCAAGGCTACTGCGGCTGCTCCCCCGAGTGCCCCACCCACAAGGATCCAGGCGTCGCGCCGGCGCCGACCGCGGGAAGCGAGATCGCCGGTGGACCACCAGGCGAGCGCGGCACCGGCGACGAGGCTGACCAGGTGGACGCCCTGACGCAGGATGGCCCGGACGCCGGGTGGCGGGTCGAAGAGGGCGGGCACCGGGTTGCACAGCGCTCCGCAGTCCGGTTCGAAGAACGGGTCGTAGGTCGCCACCCGAAGGACGCCGAGCAGACCAGCGATCGCGTACAGCACCACGAGGACCCTCCACCGTCGTCGCTCGAGGCGGCCGTGGGACGTGGCCGCCAGCACGAGGTGGAGCACGAACACAGGCCAGAGCGGCGCGAGCCCTGCAGCGATGTAGCGGATGAAGGTCGGTGAACCAGCGTCCAGGGCGAGGTACAGAGCGAGCCACGACAGGCCGCCGATCACGGCGATCAGCCCGATGCGCCGACGGCCGCCTCCGATCCAGGCGACCGCGCCGGCTCCGACCAGTGCGATGGCGATGACGACGTCCAGCGTGCGGAGCCTGGCGTCGGGCGGCCCGCTGGACTGGACCACCCTCCCGAGCGGCCCGACGACGAAGGACACCAGGACGAGCCCGTAGGCGGCGGCCACCAGCGGGATCGCCACCGCCAAAGCGGACGCGGTCATCGAGTCTCGACGCGCCTCGGTCACCAGCGCATGGTCGCAGGGTCCGCAAGGGTTGGGATCGTGGCCAGCACGGTATCGGCCATGCATCATGTCTGGGGCCTGCCGCGATGACTCGACGGTTCCTGGTGCCTACGGTCGATGCAGCTCGGGAAGCATCGATCTGGAGGAATGACCGTGAACAAGCGCACACTCGGAGCAATCGCCGCCAGTGGCGGGTTGGCCATCCTCGTGGCCGCCTGTGGTGGTGGCGCGCCGGCTCCGGCGAGTGGAACGCCGGCCACCGCCCCGCCGATCGCGGCCCAGGACCCGCCGGTCACCATCCGCCTCGGGATCGCCGATCCCCGTGGACGACAGAGCGAGCCGGCCGCCGTCGAATTCGGCGAGCGGGTGGCCGCCCTGTCCGACGGCAACATCACGATCGAGCCGATCTTCGACGCCGGAGATGGCACGAACGTCGGGTTCGAGACGGGTGTCAACGAGAAGGTGAAGCGCGGCGACCTCGAGCTCGCGATCTCGGCATCGCGCTCGTGGGACCTGTCGGGCGTGTCCAGCCTGCAGGCCCTGCAGGCGCCGTTCCTGATCGATAGTGAAGCGCTCGCGCTCGCGGTCGCCAAGAGCGACATCGCCATGCGGGCACTCGACGGGATGTCGAGCGCCGGCGTGACAGGCCTGGCGATGTGGCCGGAGGACCTGCGGCACCTGTTCTCCTTCCCGAACTGCGAGAAGGACTTCCGGACGCCCGAGGGGATCGCCGGCTCCACCATCCTGATCATCCCGTCGCAGGTCAGCCGGGACGTCGTTGCTGCCCTCGGCGGGGTCGACTACGCCAGAGACGAGCGTGGCGAGGATGCCGACGCGTGCCGGCTCCACGGCATGGAGGCCGGTCTCGTCGGTCAGGGCCTGCCGTTGAGCACGGCCGTCGCGACGGGCAACGCCGTCCTGTTCCCGAAGTACCAGGTCCTGGTCGCCAACGCAGACGCCCTGGCGCGCTTGAGCGACGGCCAGCAGGCGATCATCCGCAGGGCCGCGGCCGAGACGCAGACCGACGCCTTCACGCGACAGCCGAGCGAGGCAAAGCTCGCCAAGGCCTGGTGCGATGGCGGCGGTACCGTCCAGCTGGCGTCGGTACCGCAGCGCGCGGCGCTGGTCGCTGCCGCGGCCCCCGTCAGGACCAAGCTCGAACGGGATCTGCTTGCCCGGGAGCTGATCGCGGATATCGACGCCCTGAAGCTGACCGTTGCCGCGAAGCCCTTCAGCACCCCGTGCGGGCCGCCGGTCGCCGAGTCCAGCCTCGCCCCGGTGGACACGACCGGGTTCAACGCCACGGCGATCCCGGACGGCATCTACCGCGCGAATCTCACGCAGGAAGACCTGCTCGCACGTGGTGCCTCCCCCCGCTTCGCGTCGATGAACTGGGGTGTGAAGACGTGGACGTTCGCCGGCAACGCGGTCTCGCTCGACCAGGGCGAGAACGGTGGGCCGCCCTGCTATGGCACCTACGAGATCCTCCCCGACAAGCACCTCGCCTTCGTCACCGACCGCGGCGGGTGCGGGATCGACGGAGACTACCTCTGGCGGGCCGAGGGGGACGGCATCACGTTCCTTGTGATTCCCCGGGCTGACTGGACCGCCCTGGACAACCGGGACAACGCGTCGTTCTTCGAAGGCAGGGTCTGGTCGCGCATCGACTGACCCGTGTCCTGGACACCCGGACGCCCCCGCTGCCGGTATCGCCGGCGGCGGGGGCGTCGACATGTCGCCGGTCAGGCGCCTGGTTCGACCGGGAGGATCGCGATGAGGCGAGTGCCGCCGGCCGACGGACTCACGATGTCCAGGCGGCCCCCCAGGGTTTCGAGCCGGTCGCGCACGCCCTGGAGCCCGGTGCCGTCGCCGATGCCTGCGCCGCCGCGGCCGTCGTCCTCGACCTGGAGGGTCAGCAGTCCGATCTCGCCGGTCACATGGATCCGCACAAGCGTGGCATCGGCGTGCTTGGCGACGTTGGCGAGTGCCTCGCTGCACACGAAGTACATGGCAGTCCGGACATCAAGCTCGTCCGGTTCGTCCGCATCCCAGGCCAGCACGACCGGCACGGGGCTTCGCGTCGCAAGCACCTCGAGCGCCCCGCGCAACCCGACTCCGTCGAAGAAGACCCGCGGATGGATGTCCTCGGTGAGGCCGGCCAAGTCTCGACGCGTCAGCTCGAGCTGCTCGATCGCCCCAGCCAGGGCGGGATCCGGTTCGCCGCTGCAGGCGGACGCGACTCCTATGGCCGTGGCGAGGACGTCGAGCTTTGGCTCGATGCCCTGTCGCAGACGCTGATCGAGGCTTCGACGCTCCTCGTCGGCCACCTGCATCAGTCGTCGTCGCGATGCATCGACCAGGGCGACCTGGGAGCGAGCTTCGGACTGGAGCCTGGCGTTGACCGCTGCGAGCTCGGCTGCCCGAGCCGTGGCGGCCCGGATGGCCGGGTCGGTTGTCACCGCCGGGTCGTGGATCAGGATTGCCACCGGGTTCCCGGCGTGCTCGATCACGGTCCGAGCCCTGCCGTCGCGACCATCCGGCACGTCCACGGGCCGTCCGGACCGGTCGACGAACCGGCTCTGCTCGGGGAGCCAGTACCCGACCTCCAGCGTCGGGTCACCGATGGCCGACGCCAGGGCGCGCGTGAGTCCGCCTCGCGACGGGTCGAGATCGACCACGAGATCGGTGACGCGGGCACCCCGGCCCGACTCGCGCACGAGCGCGCCGGACAGCCCGACAGCGACCAGCATGAAGGCGACCTGGGTGATGATTCGGACGTCGAACCGAACGCCGTCGGGCACGACGACCGGCAGGATCTGGCCGGCCACGAGCGCCGTGGCGAAGATCGGACCGACGATGAGCGCCGTCCAAGGCCGGCTGTTCCGATCGAGCGCCCCATTCGGAGCGGCGAGCGCCAGGCCTCCGAGCACCGCGGCCGCGATCAGGAGTGGTCCGATCGGTGGGGCGATGAGCGAGGCACCGTACCCGGCGACGATCACAGCCGTCAGGCGACGGTCCGAGGTGCTGCCGCTCGGATAGGTCAGGACTGCATGCGTGGCGACGGCTGCGTAGAGCAGCGACAGGGCGCCGGCGACGGTCGGGATCGCGCCGGCACCCACCCAGCGGAAACCGCCGATGAACCACGCCGCAGCCGCGATGATGAGGAGTGGGCCCGTCCGGCTGCCAGGCACACGGAGCCAGCCGAGGAGGCCGCAACCGCCAACCAGCCAGCCGGTCAGCAGTGCCAGCAGGGCTTGGCGCTGTTCGAACGGGGCAAAGCCGATCCGGACGCTGACCACGCCCTCGACCGCCACCGCCACACCGATGAAGATCGCGCGTCGCTCGGCAAGCGGGCCCAACACTAGTCCAGCAGCGCCATGATCGCGGCGCCGGAAAGGCGGCTCTTGGCGATGAATCCGAGCGCGTCGGTGGCCGCGATACGGTCGCCGTACTCGGTGGCGTCGCGACTCGAGATCAGGATGACGCGCGGCGGGTCGGCGCAGGCTCCAAGCTTGGCCGCGATCGCGAAGCCGTCCGAATCCGGCAGCTGGATGTCCAGGAGCACGATCGCGGGCGCCAGTCGCTCGACCTCGGCGATGGCCTGGGCACCGTCGGCAGCCTCGCCCACGACGTCCAGGCCCTCGGCCTGCAGGAGCGCGCGGGCGGAGCGGCGAAAGGCGGCGTGGTCGTCGACGATGAGGATGGTCCGGTCCACCGGTCGCATGATGCACCGCAGGTTCGGCTGCCGCATCGTGGCTGGCTCGGATGCGCCGCTGCGCCCGGGCATCCAAGGTGACCGTCTCCCTCGTCTTCATGGGATCGAGGGTGACAGCATCGCTGTCCCCTTGGCTCGGACAGAATCCCTGTCGTCCGACCTGGCCCGCACATTGCCGTTGACGGGGCGAACGGCCGTCCGATATCCTCGGGCCATCCCCACCCGCCGCGCGCGACGGCCCCCCGATTCCGCGCGAAGCAACGGCCCGTGGCGTGACCCATCGTTCCCCGCCGGATCGTTCCGGTGCCGGACCCCACCCCTCTAGGTGTGCCCATCCCAATGCCGAACGGCCCCGACCAGCGCCCCAACCGCAACCGCCGGCCGCGTCGACGCTCCCAGACAAGCGGCAACCGCCTGCCTGTCACCGAGCAGGACGAGGTCGCGGAGCTCGAAGCCGCCCGTGAGCGCAATGACCTGGACGTCCGTGACCTGCGCGAGATGTCCGTCGTCGAGCTCCAGGAGGTCGGCGAGAAGCTCGACATCGAGGACCCGGCTTCCAGCCGCGTCGACGACCTCGTCGACCAGATCCTCCAGGCCCAGACGGAGCGAGCTGGCCTCGACTACGCCTTCGGCATCCTCGATGTCGTGGACGACGGCTACGGCTTCATGCGCCGCCACGGCCTGCTGCCGAGCGCGGACGACGTGTACGTCAGCTCCAGCCAGGTGCGCCGCTTTGGCCTGCGCATCGGCGACCGCGTCACCGGAGCGGTCCGCGCGCCGCATGCGGACGAGAAGTTCTGGGGCCTGATCCGCGTCGACAGCGTCAACGGCGTCGACTCGGACACCGCGCGTCGCCGGCCGCACTTCAACGACCTGACACCGATCCACCCGATCGAGCTGATCAACCTCGAGTCTGACCCGAAGAACCTCAGCCAGCGGCTGGTGAACCTGGTCAACCCGATCGGCAAGGGCCAGCGTGCGCTGATCGTGAGCCCGCCCAAGGCCGGCAAGACGATGCTCCTCAAGAGCATTGCCAACGGCATCAGCGCCAACTACCCGGACATCCTCCTGATGGTCGCCCT
>JANNHX010000451.1:0-3301 GCA_031404615.1 Chloroflexota bacterium | reverse complement strand
GCTGGTCCAGATGATCTCGACCGGCATGGTCTACCTGCAGATCGACCTGTACCTGCAGGACATGGTCGCCGCGGTCGTCATCTTTTTCGCTGTGCTGATCGACGCGCTGCGCATGCGCCTCCTCACGCGGCTCGAGCGCCGCAACATCCGCGTGGAGAAGGGCTCGACCGAAGGCGAGGCTGCACCCTCGTCGGGGTAGACCCGCCCGCCATCCGGGATCGCAAGGAAAGCCATGATCCCGGTCACCGCAAGATCAGGAGACACTGGATGCGCCATAGGGAGCGGATGCTGGCTGCACTCGACCACAAGGAGACGGATCGGGTCCCCGTGGATCTGGGCTCCACCATCGTCACGACCGCCACCCGGACCGCGTACCAGGGTCTGCTCGGGTACCTCGGGTTGCCGGCTGACGACCGCCCGGCGATCTCGCACCGCCAGATGGACACGGTCTACCCGCGCGAGGACCTGCTGGAGCGCTACGACATCGACTGCCGTGCGGTCTCCCTCAAGGGACCCTGGGAGTTCCAGACGAAGGAGTTGCCCGGGAACCGGTTCACGGATGAGTACGGGCTGCTGTGGGAGAAGGCCTCCTTCTACTACGACGTGGTGGGCCGACCCTTTGCAGGCATGGAGGAGCCCTCGGACCTGGACCGCGCGCAGTGGCCTGACCCCTACGATCCGGGTCGCGTTGCCGGGATCCGGGAGGAGGCCCGCCGGCTGTACGAGGAGACGGACTACCTCGTTGTGGCGGACATCATGTGCCTCGGACCCTTCGAGGGCGCCTGCTTCCTGCGGGGCTACGAGGACTTCTGCACTGACCTCTACTGGAATCCCAAGCTTGCCCACGCGATCATGGACAAGGTCACCGAGACGGATGTCGCCCTCTGGGACCTGTTCATCGACCATGTCGGTCCGTATGTCCAGGTCGTGGCGCAGGGCGACGACCTGGGCACGCAACGGGGCCCGTGGACCGCGCCGGACATGTACCGCAAGATGGTCAAGCCCTACCACCAGCGCCTGTATGACTTCATCCACAGCAAGACCAGCGCCAAGGTGTTCATGCACTCCTGCGGCTCGGTCTTCGACATCATCCCGGACCTGATCGAAGTCGGCGTCGACATTCTGAACCCGATCCAGCGCAGCGCCGCGAAGATGGACATCGCCACCATGAAGCAGCAGTTCGGCACCGAGCTGTGCTTCTGGGGTGGGGGCATCGATGTCCAGCAGGTGCTGCCCCATGCGACGCACGATGAGATCGAGCGCGAAGTGGCGTACAGCATCGAGACCCTCGGCCGGGACGGGGGCTACGTGTTCTGCGCAGCGCACAACATCCAGCCGGACGTGTCGCCGGACCGGATCGACGTCATGTATCGGGCGGCCCTTGAGCACCGGATGTCCGCCCGGGTCCCATGAGCACGCTGCTCGGCCTCGACGTCGGCACCACCGGCTGCAAGGCGGTCCTGTTCGACTCCGATGGCACGCTCCTTGCGAGTGCGAGCCGCGAGTACGCCGTGGACCTGCCGAGGCCCGGCTGGGCGGAGCAGGACATCGAGCGTGTGTGGGTGCTGGCGCAGGAGACGATGGGCGAGGCGATCGCCGCCGCACGCGTGGTGGAGGTCGCGGCGATCGGGCTGTCGGTGCACGGCGAGGCCGTGACCCCGGTCGACGCGGCCGGCCGGCCGCTTCGCCCGACCATCCTGGGGATGGACACCCGCACGGAACGCGAGAACGACTGGCTCCGGGAGCATCTCGGTACCGAGTTCCTCGTGGGGCGCACCGGCATGCCCGTGCACACCATCAACACGCTGCCCAAGCTCCTCTGGCTCAGGGACCACGAACCCGAGATCTGGCGGGATGCCGCGGGTTTCCTCCTCGTGGAAGGGTTCCTGCTTCAGCGCATGACGGGCATGGTGGCCACGAGTGAGTGCCTCGCCTCGCGGACGCAGATGTTCAATACGGTCGAAGGCAGGTGGGATCCGGAGATCCTTGACGCCATCGGGCTGGACGAACGCCGCCTGGGCGAGCTCCTGCCGTCCGGCTCTCCCGTCGGGCGGCTGCGCGACGAGCTGACGGAAGCGCTGGGCCTGCGCCGCGCGCCCCTGGTCGTGACGGGTGGGCATGACCAGGCCTGTGGAGCCCTTGGCGCCGGCGTCACGCGTCCGGGGCTGGCCTGCGTGTCCACGGGCACTGCCGAGGTCGTGGAGGTCGTCCTGCCGGCACCGGTCCTGGAGCCGGCCCTGGCCGAGGCGGGGCTGTCCGTCTACCGGCACGTGGTGCCGGGGATGTACCTGGCCATGACCCTCAACCACAGCGGCGGACTCTCGCTCCGCTGGTTCCGCGACGAGTTCTGCGAGCCACAGCGGGACACGGCCGGCGCGACGGGGCGAGATGTCTACGAGCTCATCCTTGCCGCTGCACCGGACGGGCCGACGGACCTCCTGGTCATGCCCCACTTCGCAGGCAGCGGAACGCCCAGGCTGGATCCCTCCTCGCGCGCCGCGATCATCGGTCTCACCTTTGCCACCGGCCGGGGCGAGATTGCGCGAGCCATCCTCGAGGGTCTGACCTTCGAGCTCCGTGCCAACCTGGACCTGCTGGCTGGCGCCGGGGTCGAGATTGGCACCCTGCGCGCGATCGGCGGTGGCGCTCGTTCGCCGTTGTGGCTCCAGCTCAAGGCGGACATCACCGGCATTCCCGTCGCCGTGCCGCGGGTCACCGAGGCCGCCGCCCTTGGTGCGGCGCTGTTGGCGGGGGCTGGAGCGGGCGTCCTTCCCTCGGCCGCCGCCGCGGCCGACTCCTGCCTGCGCATCGCCGAGACCCGGACACCTGATCCGGCGATGCGTCGTGCCTATGCGGAGCGCTACCCGCTCTACGCTGACCTCTACGCGGCGCTGACTCCGTTCAATCGGGGACTCGGCCGCGGCAGCGGGGTCGCCGGGGCATAGGAGCCTGGCCCCGGCCCCGGCCCCGGCCCCGGCCCGGCACGTGCCCGGCGCGTGATCCTGCTGTGGATGAGATCCGGGGGGTTGCTGCACGGCTCCCGTCGCGAGTGCGCGGAATCCGGGCCGAGCCACGCTCGTGACCCCCAGACCTGATCCACACGAGACTCGTCGCGGGTGGAACGAACGCACGACCGGAATCGATACGGCCCCGGCGGAGCCGGGGCCGTTGCTCGCAAGGACGGGCCGGACGCGGGCCGCTACAGGGCCTTCACCGCGGAGACGAGGTCCGAGAGACCCTGCTTGGCGTCAGCGAAGAGCATCCCCGTCTTGGGGTTGGTGTAGAGCTCGTTGTCGATGCC
>JANNHX010000450.1:0-2572 GCA_031404615.1 Chloroflexota bacterium | reverse complement strand
AGGGCCTCCGCCACGCCCGCGACCGTGGGCTCGGCCTCGGTGACCTTCACCTCGAGGCCATCCTCCGCGGTGTGCGGGTCCTTGAGGCCGTTGCCCGTCAGCACGGCGACGACGAGCGCGTCGGGATCCACCTCACCCGCGGCCGCTGCAGCGATCACGCCCGCGACGGAGGCGGCGGACGACGGCTCGCAGAACACGCCCTCGAGGCGCTGGAGCCGGCGGTAGGCGTCGAGGATCTGCTCGTCGCTGACGGCGTCGATCCGGCCGCCGGACTCGTCGCGCGCGCCGATGGCGAGGTCCCAGGAGGCAGGGTTGCCGATGCGGATCGCAGTCGCGATGGTCTCGGGCGCCTCGACCGGGTGCCCCAGAACGAGCGGCGCGGCACCGGCGGCCTGGAAGCCCCCACATCCGGGGCGTCGTGGACACGCGGCCAACGTCGCGGTACTCGCGGAAGCCGCGCCAGTAGGCGCTGATGTTGCCGGCGTTGCCGACTGGGATCGCGAGGATGTCCGGCGCGCGGCCGAGGTCGTCGCAGACCTCGAAGGCGGCAGTCTTCTGGCCCTCGAGGCGGAACGGGTTGACGGAGTTGACGAGCGTGATCGGGTGGTCGTCCTGCTCGGAGAGGGCACGGACGACGCGCAGCGCGTCGTCGAAGTTGCCGCTCACGCTGATGACGCGCGCACCGAAGACCAGCGCCTGGAGCAGCTTGCCGACGGCGATCTTGCCCGCCGGGAGCACGACGACGCACTCGAGGCCCGCGGCGGCGGCGTAGGCGGCGGCCGAGGCCGACGTGTTGCCGGTCGACGCGCAGATGACGCTCTTCGCCCCCTCCTCGAGCGCCTTCGCGACGGCCAGGACCATGCCCCGATCCTTGAAGGAGCCGGTCGGGTTCATGCCCTCGAACTTGACGTGGAGGTTCGGGACGCCGATGGACGCGCCGAGGCGGCGGGCGGGGATGAGCGGGGTCGCGCCCTCGCCCAGCGACACGACCGGGGTGGCGGCCGTGACCGGGAGGAACTCGCGGTACCTCTCGACGAGCGCGGGGCGTGGCGGGAGCGTCGTCATGACGTCAGTCCCCCACCGGGTAGCAGGCGCCGGACGCGGCCGCGGCGCACTCGCCGGAGACGGGCCGGACCTCGATACCGGACAACGCGGTGGCGGCCGGGGAGCCGGCCCAGGTGGAGCCGATGCCGCGCGCGATGCTGACGAGGTCGCCCAGGACAGCCGCACCGGCGGCGGGACCACCGGCACCCGGACCCTCGAACGCGACGCGGCCGACGGGCGTGGCGTCCACCTCGATCCGGTTCAGCACGCCGTCGCAGCGCCCGAACGCCGAGCTGGCCGGGACTGCGGTCGGGACGACGGAGGCCTCGATGGCGCCGTCCTCGGCGAGGCGTGTCGTGGCGATGAGCCGCAGCACCCGACCCTCGTCGAGCAGGGCGGCGACGTCCTCGGCGGTGACACCGGTGATGCCGGGCAGGCCCGGGGCACCGGTCGTGGTGCCGGGGCGGTTGCCGATGGCGTCGGGCGAGATCCAGACCCCGAACGCGAGCCGGATGAGGATGACGAGCTTGTTGAGCGCGTCGAGCCCTTCGACGTCCGCTGTCGGGTCCGCCTCCGCATAGCCCTTGGCCTGCGCCTCGGCGAGGACCTCCGCATAGTCGCGGCCCTCGCGGGTCATCGCGGTGAGCATGTAGTTGGTCGTGCCGTTGACGATGCCGCGCACCCGCGCGATGCGGTTCGCGGCGAGGTCCTGCGCGATCGGGCCGAGGAGCGGGATGCCGCCGCCGACCGCCGCCTCGAAGCGGAACGTCGCCCCGGAGGCGCGCGCGAGGCGCTCGAGCTCCGGGCCGTGGTGGGCCACGATGTGCTTGTTCGCGGTCACGACATGCTTGCCCGCGGCGAGGGCGGCGGCCACGAGCGTGTGGGCCGGTTCGTCGCCGCCCATCGTCTCGACCACGATGTCGACGTCGTCGCTGGCGACCATGTGCGCGGCCGCGTCCGTGAGCAGGTCCGCGGGGATGCCCGAGGCGATGGCGCGCTCTGTGAACTTCTCCGCCACCGCGGTCAGCACGAGCGGGGTCCCGTCGCTGGGCGCCAGGCGCGGGGACTGCTCGAGGAAGGCGCGCACGACCTCACGGCCGACGGTGCCGGCGCCGATGACGCCGACGCGCAGGGGCTGAACGCTCACGGTGGGAACTCGATAGCTGGGGAGGGATGTGGGCGCGATGGTAAGCGAACACAGCCTTGCGGGCGCGAGGTCGCGTTCCGCCCGGTCCATCCGGTGCCTCCCGGGCGTCGCGTCATTGGGTGGGGCGTCGCGCGGGATCCCCGGTCCGATACACTCCGCGACGATGACCGTCGAACTCATGCCCGCCCCCGCTCCGGCCGAGGCGGCCGCCCACCGACCACGCATCTTCTCCGGCATCCAGCCGTCCGGCATCGTCCACCTGGGCAACGACCTGGGCGCGATCCGGAACTACGTGATGCTCCAGTACGAGTACGAGGCGATCTACTGCATCGTCGACTACCACGCGCTGACCAGCACCCACGATGCGAACCTCCTGCGCCA
>JANNHX010000449.1:0-1796 GCA_031404615.1 Chloroflexota bacterium | reverse complement strand
GGCTCCCGGTAGTTGGGCACCGGCGGCACGATCCCGGTCTCCAGCGCCTTCAGGGCGACGACGTCCTCGAACCCGGCGCCCATCGCATGCCCGGTGAACCCCTTGGTGTTCGCGATGACGATCTGGTTTGCCGCCGGCCCGAAGACCCGGCGCAGCGCGTTGATCTCCGCCGCGGCGCTGCCGCCGCGCGCCGGGGTGTAGGTCTCGTGCGAGACGAACATGGTCCGCGGCGCGATCTCGCGCCGGTCGACCCCACGTCCCTCGGCCTCGCTGACCAGGGCCTCCATGACGTCGCAGATGTGCTGGACGTCCAGGCGGGAGCCGTGGAATGCGCTGTTCGCGGTCACCGAGGCGAGCACCTCGGCGATGGGCTGGATGCCCCGCTCGCGGGCCGCCTCGGCCGACTCGACGACGAACGAGGCTGCCCCGGCGCCGATGACCATGCCGTGGCGGCGTCGGTCGAAGGGCGTGGCGGCGTCCTCGACGCGCTCATCGGTGGCGGCGGCTCCCGACGCGAGGAAGCCTGCGGTGATCCACGGCAGCATGTGCTCACCGGTGGCGTCGTCCGCGGCCACGACGACGACCCGGCGGCATCGTCCGGCCCGGATCCAGTCCTCGGCCAGCGACAGGGCCATGGTGGTGCTCGCGCACGCGGCGTTGACCTGCGTGTTCGGGCCGCGCGCGCCGATGATCTCGGCGAACTGGGCGTGCCCCATCGACAGGGCCCGGAAGAGGAAGCGCCGGTCGAACTGGTAGGGCTCGCGCCCGAGGGTCTCGCGCAGCTCCGCGAGGAGGGCGTCGACCTCGGCGATGGCCGGGTCTTCGTCGGCCATCCGGCCGCGCAACGCCTCGACGGCCAGCAGGCCCTCCCGGCGGCCGCGGTCGAGCGCGTAGCCCCCGACCGCCTCCGCGAAGCGGTCGTAGCCGGGGAAGGCCGAGGCGAAGATGACGCCGGTCTCGTCCCGGAGCGCCTCCGGCAGGCCCCATCGGTCTGGCAGCTGGGTGCCCAGCGTCGTGGTCTTGTAGCCCATGACGAGCGGTATGCCGGCGTCGCGCATGGCGTCGAAACCGGCCCCGATCGCCAACCGTGTCGTGATGTCGAGGGCATCGTCTCTGGCCTTGTCGACCCCGAACTGCTCGACGACGTCCAGGGGTGCGAGCAACCCGGCGAGCTTGATCACGTCCTGGGGGTTGTCGATCGTCGCGAAGCTCCCGCCCCCCGAGGCGGCGTCCTTGACCAGGCGGGTGATCCGCATGTCGACCATCCGCTGGCGGGCGTCGTCGCCGAGGACGCTGATGAAGTTCTGACCGGCGAGGATCCTCGCGACGTTGTCGTCGTCGAAGACCTGCTCGGTCCCGGGCAGCCCGAGGGCCGCACCCGAGATGACGACGGGCTCCACGGCCGGCGGACCCGCCGACCGGGCCGGCTCCGGAGCGGGAGCAGGAGCAGGGGTCAGCGGCGCACTCGGCTGCCGCCCGGCGGCACCGTTCCCGGCATACACGTGCATGCCCTTTTCGAGCACGTCGGCGAAGAGCAGCCCGAGCTCGCGGATCGTGGCGTCGGCCGGGGCGTCCAGCGCGTCGACCGTCTGTGTCGCAGTCGTCGCTGCCGTCGCTGCCGTCGCTGCCGGGGCCGTGGACCTCGCGGTCGCCATGGTCGACACGGTCGAGCCGAGGGGGACCTCCGGGGTCTCGTGCCGGTCCAGGCCGATGCCGGCCGCGTAGAGCCCGCACAGGGCCTGGTTGAACGCCACGTCGTCTCCGACCTTCGGGTGGTTGGTGAAGAGCGCGACGAC
>JANNHX010000448.1:0-4251 GCA_031404615.1 Chloroflexota bacterium | reverse complement strand
GGTGGACCCGATCATCGAGCAGCGGCAGGACGAGGTCGACGTCGTCCGCCGTGAGCGCCACGATCTCGACGCCGGTCGCGGGGCCGATCCCGGCCAGGAACGCTGCGAGGTCCGCGCGCAGGCTCTTCGCCCTGAGCATCGGTCGCTCGGCGGCGAGGCGCCGCAGACGCAGCGGCCGCAACGGGTTCCGCAGGCGCCGCAGGATCCTGTGCGAGAGGCGCCGCGAGCCTCGACGACCGATGACGGCCGCTCGCGCGGCGTTGTACGCACGGTCGGGGTCAAGCTCGATCCAGTGCGGGCCGTCGGGGAGCCGGGGGTCGTCCCCGCCACGAGTCGTCGCCGTCACAGCAACCAGGCCACGAGCAAGACCCTCGGGCACTGGCGCGAGGCGGGCCGTTGCGAGGCCGCGCTGCATACAGACGATCACTGTGAGCCGCTCAGCACGGTCTGCGGCTTCCCCGTGGTCGACCTCCACGCTGGCTGGGTCAACGCGTCGAGCCGATGCGGGCGCTGGCCGCGCGGTCTCCCGTTCGAGCAGCGCTGCGTAGCGTTCACGCAGCTGACCTGCCACGACGGTTGGCCCGTAGCGCTCGACGACGCTGGCTCGCATCTGAACGGCGTCGAACCGGGCCGGATTGTCGAGGATGCGCGCGACGGCCGCCGCCAGCGCCTCCGGGCCCAGGTCAGCGGCGATCTCCCCGAACCGGCCGTCATGACCCACGATCTCTTCGACACCTCCCGACGGTGTCGCGGCCACCGGCAGCCCGGCAGCCAGAGCCTCTGCCGCCACCACGCCGAACGTCTCCAGTGGGCTCGGATGGACGAAGACGGCGGCACGGGCCATCGCCGCGGCAACCGTGGCCCGCGACGCCTGGCCATCGAAGGACACGGCATCCGCGACGCCGAGGTCGCGCGCAAGGCCGAGGAGCCTCTGCTCCTCGGCCTCTGACGGCGCGCGGCCGATGAGCCGGAGACGCAGTCCCGGACGAGCCGCACGCAGGCGCGCGAACGCGACCAGCAGAACGTCCATGCCCTTTCCCCGCTTGCGACCGCCAACCCACAGCAGCTCACCGGCGTCCCGCCCAGCGGTCGCGGCTCCGTCCAGGAAGGCATCGACGTCAATGGGGTTCGGCACGACTCCGATTCGGGCAGGATCGACCTCGAGCGCAGCCGCAAGCCGATCGCGGAGCGACTGGCTGACGGCGACGAGCATGCGCCCCTCCTCCAGCAGCGGCAGGTAGGCCTCGCGCATCGCGGGGAGCGCGAACCGCGCAGCGGCCGTGCTGTCGTGTTCGGTCGTGACCAGCGGCACGCCGAGCCGCTCGGCGAGGGCCATCGCGGCGACGCCGTCGGGGAGCCCGACGTGCGCGTGCACGAGCATCGGGGGTCGGAGACGCGGGTTGTCGGCCCATGCAAGGAGGGCATCGGCGGCGGATGCGGCGGCGGCGCGTGCGTCGGCCGGGGCTCCTGCCACCCGCGGCGTGGCGGCCGGGAGCCTGACGGTGGCGACGCCCGGGGCGCCCCACGCCGTTGGCGACACGCTCCTGGTCCGGGTTCGGATCGCGTCGCACCACGCAGCCCCAGCCGTCTCGGCGACGCGCAGGTTCGCCGCTCTGTCGCCCGCCTGCCGGTAGGTCCCAAACGAGGGCGCAGCCTCCCAGGAGACAACGTCGACGGTGAGCCCCGACCGCATGAGGGCGGCCGCCTGGTCAGCGACGAAGACCGCCCGCCCCGGAAGGTCGAACGACGGGTACCAGCTCGTCGCGAACAGGACCCGCGCGCCATCCGCACGCCCTTGGACAGCAACCGGGGTGCCGTGACGGCTCATGACGCGAATTCCGCTGCCAGCTCCTCGTAGAGGGCAACGAGGCGGGCGCTCTCGGTCTCCCAGTTCCAGCGCTCGTGGGCCGCCTGCAAGATCCGGCTGCGCAGGGCCGCGCGCTCGGCCGTCGGGAGATCGAGGATCGAGCGGATCGCGGTCGCGATCGCCTCGGGGCTGGTGGGATCACAAACGGCACCGAGCGGACCCGCGGGATCGGAGAGGATGATACGTCGACGTTCCGGAAAGTCCGAGGAGACGATCGGGAGTCCGACGGCCATTGACTCGAAGAGCTTGTTGGGCGTGGACAATCGCTCGTTGGCCGTAACCGGCTGGTTGGGCATGACGCCGACATCGGCGGAAGCGACCCAGTCGGCCAGCTCGTCTGGCGGAACTGCATCAAGGAGATGGATGCGCCCACCGGAACCGGGGGCGGCTGCACACACCGCGAGCTCGTCGCGAAGGGGTCCGTAGCCGAGAAACACGAGGTGGACATCGTCCATGCCCGGTCGCAGCACAGCTTCAACGAGTTGACGAAGGCCCCGGACCTCTGTGAGCACGCCGTGGTAGAGAGCGATGCGAGCCTCGGACGGCAGGCCCAACCGCACGCGCAGCAGGTCCGGCGCGGGAACGGGCGGCGTCCAGCGCGGCGGCGCGTTGTGCACGACCACAGAACGCGCGAATCCGAGGCTTGTCCGGAGGGTCTCCTCCAGCGTCCTGTTGACCGTCACGAGCGCGACGGCGTGCCGCGCCAGGCGGCGTTCGAGCGACCGCAACCAGAAGCGTGCGAGCCTGCCCTGACGCGCGTGCCGTCCCGACTCGAGATAGAGCTCATGGCTGTCATAGACGACGAGCGCGGCTGTCCCATCCGCAGCCGCTACAGCGGCAACGAGCCCCGTGACGTCGTGGCCATGGTGAACATCGGCGTCTCGGGCGACGCAGGCGGCCGCGTCTGCCCACGGATACACCGATCGGCGCCAGGTCATGACGTGGTCCACCTGACCATGGCGTCGTAGTCCCGGCAGCCGGTCTCCGAGGAGCACATAGTCAACCAGCCGATACGCGATCCAAGGCAGCACCGCCAAGGCCAGCACCAGCTGACCGCCTGCGCGGAGCCATCCCGCCGGTCCCTCGCGCACATGCCCAAGCGTCCCAGAGGCGAAGTTCCGGCGCGCTCGCCATGGATATCCAATCCTCTGCTGGAGGCTGCGCCACCGGGCAACCGCGTCGCCACGCTCGATGCGGACGAGGCGGACACCGGAAGGGCGTTGCTCCTCGGCTGGCAAGGTCGCCCCGGGCGAGGACTGCGCGACGAGGACGACGTCATGACCGGCTGCCGTCAACGCATCGGCCTCTCGGAGCACCCGTGTGTCGTGTGAAGCGTCGTTGGCGACGTACATCGCGATCCGAAGCCGTCGGCGGTCGACCCCACTCATCCAGGACCTCCCCGCAGGGTCCCGCTGATTGCCTCAGCCGCGCCGGCCGGCGCCAGGACCAGGGTCAGGGCTCGCTCTGCGGCGAGCGCCGGTGCCTCGCGTGGGTCAGCGAGACGCGCGAGCTCCCGGAGAGCGAGCGCCCCGTCGAGTCCAACGATCACCATGCGGCCCTCGGATTCCGCCACGGCCTCGACCCACTCGGTGCGATCACGCAGGATGAGGCACGGGGTCCGCAGCCAGGCAGCCTCGCGCTGCACCCCGCCGGAGTCGGTAAGGACCGCCGCGGCATGGAGCTGCAGCGTGATTGTCGTGCGGTATCCCTGCGGTGCCACGACGTGTACACCGCTCGCCAGGCGGATACCCGCGACCTCGAGCATCGCCGCGGTCCCTGGGTGGAGCGCCAGCACGACCGGCCGGTCGGGCGCGGCCCCGGCAAGCAGCGACGAACAGGCACGCATGGCGTCCGGGTCGCGGTTCTCCGCCCGGTGGACGGTTGCGAAGGCATACCCGCCAGGCGCGAGTGGGAGCTGCAGCGCTGCGGCGATCCTCGCCAGCGCCGACGGATCGCGCGCCTCGGCGACAACCCGCGCGGCGAGGTCCTGCATCAGGTCGCCGACGAGCCGTACACCATCGCGGATCCCCTCCGATCCGAGGTTGGCGACCGCCGCGGGGGTCGGCGCGAACAGCCACGTCGACAAGTGGTCCGCCAGCACACGGTTGAGCTCCTCGGGCATGCGCCGATCGAAGCTGCGCAGCCCGGCCTCAACGTGCGCCACCGGGATGCCGAGCTTGGCGGCCGCCAGCGCGCCGACGAGCGTGGAATTCGTGTCGCCGTAGACGAGGGCCGCGTCCGGTCGCTCCGCGACGAGGATTGGCTCGAGACGCTCGAGCATCCGGGCCGTCTGCTCGCCGTGCGACCCGCCGCCGACGCCGAGCATGTGGTCCGGCTCGGGCAGATCGAGCTCGCGGAAGAAGACGCCCGCCATCTCCTCATCC
>JANNHX010000447.1:0-4374 GCA_031404615.1 Chloroflexota bacterium | reverse complement strand
TCCGTGGTCGGCTTCCCCAAGACCGGCGAGCGCGTCGTCGGCCAGCTGGCCAAGCGCCAGGCGGTCACGAACCCCACCAACACCGTCTACTCCATCAAGCGCTTCATGGGCCGCCGCTGGGACGACCCGGAGGTCCAGCGCTCCAAGGCCTTCGTGCCGTACACGGTCGAGAAGGACCCCAAGTCCGACGGCATCCGCGTCGCCGTGGGCGAGAGCGGCCACTACACGCCGCCCGAGATCAGCGCGATGGTCCTCCAGAAGCTCAAGGCGGACGCGGAGGCCTACCTCGGTGAGAAGGTGACGGAGGCGGTCATCACGGTCCCGGCCTACTTCGACGACACGCAGCGCCAGGCGACCAAGGACGCCGGCCGCATCGCGGGCCTCGAGGTCAAGCGGATCATCAACGAGCCCACCGCCTCGGCGCTCGCGTACGGCCTGGACAAGAAGCACGACGAGAAGATCGCGGTCTACGACCTGGGCGGCGGCACCTTCGACATCTCGATCCTGGAGCTGGGCGAGGGCGTGTTCGAGGTCAAGGCGACCAACGGCGACACGCACCTGGGCGGCGACGACTTCGACCAGCGCGTCATCGACTGGCTGCTGGCCGAGTTCAAGAAGGAACAGGGCATGGACCTGGGCAAGGACCAGCAGGCCCTGCAGCGACTCAAGGAGGCCGCCGAGAAGGCCAAGATCGAGCTGTCGTCCACCGCGGTGACCGAGATCAACCTGCCCTACATCACGGCGGACGCGACGGGCCCCAAGCACCTCGTGGTGTCGCTGTCCCGGGCCAAGCTCGAGGCGCTCGTCGCGGACCTCGTCGAGAAGACCAGGCACCCGGTCATCGCGGCCCTCAAGGACGCGGGGCTCAAGCCCTCCGAGATCGACGAGGTCATCCTCGTGGGGGGGATGACCCGCATGCCGGCGGTCCAGGAGGCCGTCAAGGCTCTGTTCGGCAAGGAGCCGCACCGCGGCGTCAACCCGGACGAGGTCGTGGCCATCGGTGCCGCGATCCAGGCCGGCGTCCTGGGCGGCGAGGTCAAGGACGTCCTGCTCCTCGACGTCACGCCGCTGTCCCTGGGCATCGAGACCCTGGGCGGCGTCATGACCCGCCTCATCGACCGCAACACGACCATCCCGACCTCCAAGTCGCAGGTCTTCAGCACCGCGTCGGACAACCAGAGCCAGGTCGAGATCCACGTCCTCCAGGGCGAGCGCGACTTCGCAAACGACAACAAGACCCTGGGCCGGTTCATCCTGGACGGCATCCCGCCGGCGCCCCGCGGCATCCCGCAGGTCGAGGTCACGTTCGACATCGATGCGAACGGCATCCTCGATGTCAAGGCGAAGGACCGGGCCACCAGCAAGGAGCAGCAGGTCCGCATCACCGCCTCGTCCATGCTCAGCAAGGACGACGTGGACAAGATGGTCCGCGAGGCCGAGACCCACGCGGCCGAGGACAAGAAGCGCCGCGACGAGGTGGAGCTCCGCAACCAGGCGGAGCAGCTGACCTACCAGGCCGAGCGGACGCTCAAGGACCTCGGCGACAAGGTCAGTGGCGAGGACCGCAGCACGGTGGAGACGCAGGTCGCAGCGCTGCGCGAGGCGCTCAAGGGCACCGACACGGCGCTGATCCAGGCGGGCATGACCACGGTCATGGAGACGCTCAACCGCGTGTCCGCGGCCGCGTACCAGGCGGCTGCCTCCGAGGCTCCGTCCGGTGGCGACAGCGCCGACGGCTCCGACGGCACCGGCGACGGGCCCGCCCCGGGCACCGGCGCCGCCGACGGCGACGAGACGGTCGAGGGCGAGTTCAAGGAGGTCTAGCCTCCCGGGGTTGCGTGCCCCGTCATGGGTCCCTTCCACGGCCCGCGCGGCTCACGCCGGCGGGCCGTTCCCATGCCCGCGCCTGAGGGGTGGCATTCCTTGCGCCGGGGCCCATACTCGGGGCGCCACCGGAAGAGGAGGACCAGATGACCGACACGACCTGGAAGTGGGCAAGCCTGGACTCGAAGGGCGTCGAGCTCGTCCAGGAGGCGGAACGCACGATCGGTGCCGACGTGGTGCTGGTCTATGCGGAGGGCGGCCCGCGCGCCGACGGACGCCTGTGGGCGGACCTCAAGCCGGCTCCCCTGGACGCATCCCAGCTCGAGTGCCTGCAGGGCATGGAGCAGCTGCTCGGCGCGGTCGCCGTCGCCTACCAGCGCGCCTGATCGCGCCCACCTGACCGCGGGCGAGGGGCGATGCGGCAGGGGCGGCGTCCGGGCGACCGGCGTGTCCGTGTCGGGCGTCCCCGACCGCAGGCGATCGCCGCCGATGCCACAAGCGTGGTACGGCGCCCGCCGCGGCGCCCCGCCCTCGTCCTCGCGGCCGGCTTCCTCGCGCTCATCGCGATCGGCACGGGCCTGCTGACGCTGCCGCTCTCGGCGGCGGCAGGCACCTGGACGTCGCCGGTGGACGCCCTGTTCACCGCCACCTCCGCCGTCTGCGTGACCGGTCTCGTCGTGGTCGACACGGCCACCTACTGGAGCCCGTTCGGCCAGGTCGTGATCCTGGGGCTGATCCAGGTCGGCGGCTTCGGGTTCATGACCGGGTCCACGCTCCTCCTCCTGCTGCTCGTCGGCCGGCGCACCGCCCTCTCCGGACGAATCCTGGCCCAGGAGTCCGCGGGCGCCCGGGATCTCGGGTCGGTCCGGCTGGTCCTGCGGCGGGTCGCGATCTTCTCGCTCGTCGCGGAGGGGATCGGCTCCGTGGTGCTCGCACTCGCCTTCCTCGTGCGCTACGGCGACGCGACCAAGGCTGCGTGGCACGGCGTCTTCCACGCGGTCTCCGCGTTCAACAACGCGGGTTTCGATATCATGGGCGGCTTCGCGAGCCTGAACGGCTTCGCGGACCAGCCGGCCGTCTTCGTCCCGATCGGAGTCCTGATCTTCCTCGGCGGCCTTGGCGTGGCGATCGTCGGCGACGTCATCGACAAGCGCCGATGGATCCGCTTCGCGCTCGAGACCAAGCTCGTGCTCGCGACGACCGCCGTGCTGCTGGCCGCCGGCACCGCCGCCCTGCTCGCGTTCGAGTGGGGGAACCCGGCCACCCTCGGTGCGCTGCCCGAGGTCCAGCGGCCGCTCAACGCGCTGTTCGAGTCCGTCTCGTTCCGGACCGCCGGCATGAGCACGGTCCCGATCGGGAGCCTCACCGACTCCTCGCTGATCACCGCGATCGCCCTGATGTTCATCGGCGGGGCATCGGGGTCCACCGCAGGCGGCATCAAGGTCACGACCTTCGCCATCCTGCTGTTCACCATCATCTCGACCGTCCGCGGCCGCGAGTTCACCGAGGCATTCGGCCGGCGCGTCACGAGCGAGGTGGTGGCCCGCGCGCTGTCCATCGCGCTGCTCGCCGTCGCGTTCGGGTTCGGCGGCACGCTCCTCCTCGAGGTGCTGGGCGCCCCGGGCTCGTTCCTCCAGATCGCGTTCGAGACGGCCTCCGCGTTCGGGACCGTCGGGCACACCACCGGGATCACGCCCCAGCTCTCGGATCCGGCGCTGGTCGTCCTCGCGGTCGCCATGTTCGTCGGGCGTCTGGGCCCGCTCACGCTCGTCCTCGCGCTCTCGGCGCGGGCGAGGCCGGTCCCGTACCGGCCCGCCGTCGAGACGCTCCGCATCGGCTAGGCACCACAGGGGAGACCCATGAAGACCTCGGTCCTCGTCATCGGCCTCGGGCGGTTCGGCGCATCGGCAGCCCGGGAGCTGATGCGCCTCGGCCACGAGGTCCTCGCGGTCGATCGCAACGAGGGGATCGTCAACGACATCGCCCCTGAGGTCACCCACGCGGTCCAGCTGGACGCGGCGGACGAGTCCGCGCTCCGCGCGATCGGGGCGGCGGAGTTCGACCACGCGATCGTCGCGATCTCGAGCGGTGTCGAGGCGAGCGTCTTCGCGGTGATGGCGCTCAAGACCCTGGGCGTCGGCAACGTCGTCGCCAAGGCGGGCAGCGGGCTGCACGGTCAGATCCTGGAGCGCGTCGGGGCCGACCGGGTGGTCTTCGCGGAGCGGGAGATGGGGACGCGCGTCGCGCACTCGTTCGCCTTCAGCCAGGTCCTCGACTACCTCGACGTCGCCCCGCGGGTGGGGATCGTCAAGGTGCGGCCGCCAGAGAGCTGGGTCGGGCACTCGGTTGGCCAGCTCGACCTCCCGATCCGCCTCCAGCTCACGCCCGTGGCCCTCCGCCGTGGCGACGGCGTCACGATCAACCCGGCCCCCGACGAGGTCATCCGCGCCACCGACGAGCTCATCCTGATCGGGCGCGACGACAAGCTGGAGGCGCTCGCTGGGTAGCTCGCGGTACGATGCCCGAGACGAACCGACCGACCGGTCGGTC
>JANNHX010000446.1:0-6721 GCA_031404615.1 Chloroflexota bacterium | reverse complement strand
GGCGCCCACGCGCCGATCGACGCGATGCGCCACAGCACGGCGCATGTGATGGCCGAGGCGGTCCTGGACCTGTTCCCGGGCGCGCGCCTGGGCATCGGCCCGGCCATCGAGAACGGCTTCTACTACGACTTCGAGCTGCCCCGTGCGCTCAGCCCGACGGACCTGGAGGCCATCGAGGGGCGCATGCGAGCCTCGATCGCCGCGGACCACGCGTTCGTGCGTCGCGAGGTGGGCTTCGACGAGGGGCGCGCCATCGAGGACGCGGACGGGCAGGCCTTCAAGGTGGAGATCCTGGACGACCTGGCGCGCAAGGCGCAGGAGTCCGGCGAGCCGATGCCGCCCGTGACCTTCTACGAGCATGGCCCGTTCCGGGACCTGTGCAAGGGGCCCCACGTGGACTCCACGGGGCACATCGGCCCGTTCAAGCTGCTCGCGGTTGCCGGCGCCTACTGGCGTGGCGACGAGAAGCGACCCATGCTCCAGCGGATCTACGGCACCGTCTGGGAGACCCAGGAGGACCTGGACCAGTACCTGTGGCGTCGCGAGGAGGCGAAGAAGCGCGACCACCGCAGGCTGGGCGTCCAGCTCGACCTGTTCAGCTTCCACGACGTCTCGCCCGGCGCCGCGTTCTGGCATCCCAAGGGCCAGCGCATCTGGCGCACGCTCGAGACCGCGGTCCGCGATGTCCAGGACCGTCGCGGGTACACCGAGATCTCCACGCCGATGATCGTGAGCCAGCGCCTGTGGGAGGCGAGCGGCCACTGGGCGCTCTACAAGGAGAACATGTTCCTGATCGAGAGCGAGGGGCAGACGTACTCGCTCAAGCCGATGAACTGCCCCGAGTCCACGATCATCTACAGGACGCACCTGCGCTCCTACCGGGACCTGCCGCTGCGCTTCTCCGAGTTCGGCCGGCTGCACCGCAACGAGCGCTCCGGCACGCTCTCCGGCCTGACGCGCGTGCGCCAGTTCATCCAGGACGACGGCCACATCTTCGTCCGCCCGGACCAGCTGGGCGAGGAGATCGCCGCGCTCATGGGCGAGGTGGAGGAGGTCTACGGCTGGTTCGGCCTCAAGCCCGAGATCAAGTTCGGGACCAAGCCGGCCAAGGCGCTGGGCGACCCCGCGCTGTGGGAGAAGGCCGAGGGCCTGATCCGCGAGGCGCTCGACGCGTCGGGCCTGTCCTGGACGCTCAAGCCCGGTGACGGGGCGTTCTACGCGCCAAAGATCGACATCCACATCGAGGACGCCCTGGGCCGCTCGTGGCAGACGGCCACGATCCAGGTCGACCTCACCATGCTGCCGGAGCAGTTCGACCTGTCCTACATCGACGAGGACGGCCAGCCCAAGCGCCCGATGGCGATCCACCGCGCGATCTACGGCTCGCTCGAGCGCTTCATCGGCATCCTGGTGGAGCACTTCGGTGGCGCGTTCCCGCTGTGGGTGGCGCCCGTGCAGGCGGTGGTCATCCCGATCGCGGACCGCCACGTCGAGCCGGCGAAGGAGCTGGCCGCGGAGCTCAAGGCCGCGGGGCTGCGGTTCGTCGAGGTGGATTCATCGGACAACCGGATGCAGAACAAGATCCGCCTGGCGCAGGGCCAGAAGGTGCCCTACATGCTCATCCTGGGCGACCGCGAGGTGGAGGGCCGGACCGCGTCCGTACGCCGCCGCGACGGCTCGCAGGAGCAGGGCGTGACCTGGCATGACCTCGCCTGGCGGCTCGGTGAAGAGGTGCGCGAGCGCCGTCTTTCGTAGCCCGCGGCCAGGGTCGCAATGGGGGTCCGCTCCGTTGCGACCCCGAGAACGGCTGTGCTAACATCCCGCGGCGACCGAGCAGGCCGTTCGCCTGTGCGCGCCGCACGATCTGTCACGCAACAAGGGGAACCACGACATCAGCCGAGACCTGCGCATCAACCAGATGATCCGCGTCCCACAAGTGCGGGTCCTCGACGAAGATGGCTCACAGCTGGGCGTCATGCCCACGCACCAGGCCCAGGCGATGGCGCAGGAGCGAGGGCTCGACCTTGTCGAGGTCGCTCCTACCGCGGCACCTCCGGTCGTCAAGTTTCTCGACTATGGTCAGTACAAGTACGAGCTGACCAAGCGCGAGAAGGAGGCGAAGCGGAAGCAGCGGGCGGTGGAGTTCAAGGAGGTCCGCCTCACGCCGAAGATCGGCATCGGGGACTTCGATACGAAGGTCCACCGCGCGATCGAGTTCCTCGAGGACGGCGACCGGATCAAGGTGACCGTCCGCTTCCGCGGTCGGGAGCTCACGCACCCGGAGATCGGCAGGGCATTGCTCGCCAAGTTCGGCGACGCGGTCAAGGACCACGCGGTCATCGACCGGGGCGCTGCCCTCGAAGGCAAATCGATGTTCATGACGCTCGCGTCGGTGCACAAGCCGAAGCCGCACGAGCACCGCAACCCGGCGGGCAGGCAGGACGACGCGCACGGCGCGGAGCCCGAGCCCCAGCCCGCCACCGCCCCGACGCCCTCCGCCGAGCCGGCGGTCGAGGCGGCGCCAGCAGGAGAGTGAGGCCAGCGTGCCGAAGATGAAGACCCACAAGGGGACCCAGAAGCGTGTCGGGGTCACCGGGTCCGGGAAGTTCATCCGCGTCAAGTCCTGGAGCGGACATCATCTCGAGCTCAAGTCCTCGCGCCGCACCCGCCGCTACGCGGGAAAGGCTGTCATCGGGCCGAGCACCAGGAGCAGCTCCGCCGGCTGCTGCCGAACCTCTAGGAGCTGACCGATGGCACGCGTCAAGCGCGGCGTTACGTCGCACAAGCGCCACAAGCGGCTGCTCAATGCCGCCGAGGGCCGCACCGGGACGAACCGCAAGCTCATCAAGCGGGCACACGAGGCACAGCTCCACGCGCTGGCCTACGCCACCCGTGACCGGAAGCAGCGGAAGCGCGACATGCGCGAGCTGTGGATCATCCGGATCAACGCGGCGGCCCGCCTCAACGGCCTGTCCTACAACAAGTTCATCGCCGGCCTCAAGAAGGCCAACGTCGATCTCGACCGCAAGGTCCTGGCCGACATCGCCGTGCGTGACGCCGCGACCTTCGGGCGCATCGTCGAGGTTGCTCGCACCGCCTGAGGCTTCGCCTCTCACGCAGTCACCGAGCCCTCGACGTCGACCGACGCTCGAGGGTTCGCGATTCTGAAGGAGCCGGACCAGGAGCCCATGGACCTCGCCCAGCTGACCAGTGATCTCGAGGCGCTGCGTGCCCGCGCGACCAGCGCCGCCGGGGGCGCCCCGGACACCGCCGCGCTCGACGCCATCGAGCTCGAGGTGCTCGGCAAGAAGGGTGAGCTGACCGCGATCCTGCGCGGCATCGGCGCGCTGCCGGCGGAGGACCGGCCCAGGGTCGGGGCCATCGCGAACGACGTCCGCGGCTCCGTCGAGGCGGCGCTCGGCGAAGCCCGGTCCACCCTCGGCTCCGCGGAGCTGGGCGCACGGCTGGCCGCCGAAGCCGTCGACGTCACGACGCCCGGCCGCCCGATCCGCCGCGGCTCCCTGCACCCGATCATGGAGACGGCACGCGAGATCTCCGAGGTCTTCCGCCAGTTCGGCTTCGTCGACTACGAGGGCCCGGAGATCGAGGACGACGTCACCAACTTCCAGATGCTCAACATCCCGCCGGACCATCCCGCGCGGGACCTCTGGGACACGCTCTACCTGGACATCGACGGCCGCCTCCTGCGCACGCACACGAGCCCGGGCCAGATCCGCGTCATGCACCGGGAGAAGCCGCCGATCCGCGCCCTGCTCCCGGGCCGCTGCTTCCGCTATGAGGCCGTGGACGCGAGCCACGCGAGCGAGTTCTTCCAGGTGGAAGGGCTGATGATCGACGAGGGCACGTCCATGGCGGACCTGCGGGGCCTCCTGGACCAGTTCGCCCACGCCATGTTCGGCGAGGGCCGCGCGACCCGGTTCCGCCCGGGCTACTACCCGTTCACGGAGCCGTCGGTCGCCTTCGACATCCTGTGCGTCATCTGCAACGGCGAGAAGTGCCCCGCGTGCTCGCGCACCGGCTGGATGACGATCCTGGGCGCCGGCATGGTCCACCCGGTCGTGCTCCGCTACGGCGGCATCGACCCGGAGCGCTACCAGGGCTTCGCGTTCGGCATGGGCGTCGAGCGCATCGCCAACCTCCGCCACCACGTCGTCGACCTCCGCGCCTACATGGAGGACGACCTGCGCTTCCTGGGAGCATTCCGGTGAGAGTGCCCCTGTCCTGGCTGCGCGACTTCGTCGACGTCGAGCTGACCCCGGAACAGCTCGCCGAGCGGCTCACCCTCCTGGGCATGGAGGTCAAGCACATCGAGCGCTGGGGCGCCGACTGGCAGAACGTGGTCACGGGCGAGCTGCTGACCGTCGAGAAGCACCCGCGGGCGGATCGCCTGCAGCTCACGACCGTGACCCTGGGCGACGGGTCCGAGCCGCTGTCCATCGTCTGCGGCGCGACCAACATCGCCCCCGGCCAGCGGATCCCGGTCGCGCTGCCCGGCGCCGTGCTGCCCGGCAACCGGCGGATCGAGCGCACCGAGAAGATGGGCGTCGTCAGCAACGGCATGCTCTGCTCGGGCGACGAGCTCAAGCTGACCGGCGACGGTGACGGGATCCTGATCCTGCCCGGCGACACGCCCCTCGGCGTGCCACTCGTGGACCTCTACGGCGACGTCGTGCTCGATGTCGATGTCAAGCCGAACCGCGGCGACGCCCTCTCGATCCTGGGCCTCGCCCGCGAGGTCGCCGCGGCCACCGGGCAGCGCGTCCGGATGCCCGAGATCCGGGTGGAGGAGGGGAGCGGGCCGTCAGTGGCCGAGCGCTTCGCCGTGGACGTCCGGGACCCGGACCTGTGCACGGGCTTCGCTGGCCGCTGGGTGAGCGGCGTGACCGTCGCCCCGTCGCCGGACGCCATCCAGATGCGGCTCCTCGCCGCCGGCCAGCGCCCGATCAGCAACGTCGTCGACGTGTCCAACTACGTCATGCTCGAGCTGGGCAAGCCGATCCACACCTTCGACGGCGCGGCGGTTCACGCCGGCCCCGACGGCCGGCCTACGATCGTCGTGCGCCGCGCGATCCCCGGGGAGCGGCTCGAGACCCTCGACCACATCGAGCGCGAGCTCACGGGCGACATGCTCCTGATCGCCGATCCCGAGGCCCCCCTCGCCATCGCCGGCGTCATGGGCGGCGCCAGCTCCGAGGTGTCGGACGTGACCCGCGACATCGTCATCGAGTCGGCCATCTTCGACCCGGTCAGCATCCGCCGCACGGCCCAGCGCCTCGCGCTGCGATCCGAGGCGTCCGGCCGGTTCGAGAAGGGCCAGGAGCCGCGCATGGCCCGCCTCGGCGCGGACCGCACGGCCCAGCTCATCCGCGAGTGGGCCGGCGGCGAGGTCGCCCCGGGCGTCGTGGACACCGCGCCGGACCTGCCGGGTCCGTCGCGCGTCGCGTTCCGCCCCGGCCGCGTCAACCGCCTGCTCGGCACCGAGCTCAGCACCGCGGAGCAGCGGGACCTGCTCGCCCGTGTCGGCGTCGAGACCGAGCCCGCCGCGGACGGTGCGTCGGTCACGGTCGCCCTCACGCCGGAGCCGCTGGTCATCGCCGCCGGCGAGGCGGCCCTGACCGCGGTCGTGCCCACGTGGCGCCGGGACATCGCCATCGAGGCGGATGTCGCCGAGGAGATCGCCCGCGTCCGCGGCTACGAACTCATTGGCTCGGTCACGCCGGATACCGGGATGCCGCACTTCCGGCCCTCGCCGCTCGAGGTCCGCGACCTGGTCCGCGAGACGCTCGCCGGTGCCGGCCTCACCGAGGTCGTGACGACGGCCCTCGTCTCCCCGAAGCACATCGACACCTTCGTCCTCGCCCGCGAGGTCCCGTCCACCGGCGACGAGGACCAGCCGGGCGGCGAGCCGATCGGCGTCGGGAACCCGCTCTCGCGGGACCACTCGCTCCTCCGCCGCAACCTGCTGGGCAGCACGCTCGATGTCGTGAGCGTCAACCTGCGTCACGGCACGGAGGACGTCGCGGTCTTCGAGATCGGCAAGGGCTACGCTCGGACCGGCTCCCAGCCGCGCGAGTGGTGGCGCCTCGCGTTCGCGCTCACCGGCGCCGCCGGGCCGGCCGCCTGGAACCGCAGGGCCCGCCCGTACGACCTGGACGACGCGAAGGGCGTCATCGAGCTCCTCGCAAGCCGCCTGGGGCTCCCCAAGCCGCGCTACGCCGCCGAGACGGGCGAGGCCATGTTCCACCCGGGTCGCACCGCGCGCGCCGACGTGGACGACCGCCTGCACGCGATCGTGGGCGAGCTGCACCCGCACGTCGTCGACGCATGGGAGCTGCGGACCACGGGACGGGTCGTCGTCGCCGAGATCGCGCTTGCCGGGCTCGCCGCGGGCCGCCTCGTGCCGGAGCGTGCCCAGGCGGTGGGGCGCTTCCCGGAGGTGGACCGCGACCTCGCGATCGTCGTGCCCGAGACCGTGATGTCGGCCGCGGTGGAGGGGCTGATCCGCGACCGCGCCGGCGACCTGCTCCGCGACGTCCGCCTGTTCGACATCTACCGTGGCGTTCCCCTGGCGGGAGACGAGAAGAGCCTCGCCTTCCGGATCCGCTTCGGGGCCCCGGACCGCACGCTCACCGAGGCCGAGGTCGAGGGCGCCGTAACGGGCATCGTCGGCGCGCTGGCAGGCATCGGGGGCCGCCTCCGC
>JANNHX010000445.1:0-6712 GCA_031404615.1 Chloroflexota bacterium | reverse complement strand
CCGCGACCGCGACCCGGGCACGGAACGAGGGCCCGACACGCTCACCCGGTAGACTTCGCGCATGCCCCGCTTCAATTACGGCGGTCAGGCGCTCATTGAGGGCGTCATGATGCGCGGCCGCGACGCCATCGCGGTTGCCCTGCGCCACCCCGACGGTCGCATCGTCTTCGAGCACGAGCGCCTGGATGTCGGCAAGGTCCACGGCAACCGTGCCGCCAAGTGGCCCTTCGTCCGCGGCCTGGTCGTGCTCTACGAGACGCTGGTCGTCGGCACCCGCTGGCTCATCCGCTCCGCGGGCCTCCAGGCCGAGGACGAGGGCGTGGAGATCGGCAAGGGCAGCGTCGCGCTCATGCTCGGCATCACCGCCGTCCTGGGCATCGGCCTGTTCTTCATCCTGCCGCTCGTGATCGCCACGTTCACCACGAAGAACATCGAGAACAGCCTCGTCCAGCACTTCGTCGAGGGCCTGACGCGGATCCTCATCTTCATCGGCTACCTGTTCGTGATCAGCCGCACGCCGGACATCGCGCGCGTCTTCCAGTACCACGGCGCCGAGCACATGGCCATCCACACGTTCGAGGCCGGCCAGCCGCTCCGCCCCGAGTTCGTCCGCACCCACCCCACCGCCCACCCGCGCTGCGGCACGGAGTTCCTGGTGGTGGTCATCCTGCTGTCGATCCTGGCGTTCAGCCTCGTCGGGCGGCAGGACGCGATCGTCATGGTTGCCAGCCGGATCCTGCTGATCCCGGTGATCGCCGCCGTGGGCTACGAGCTGCTGCGCCTCGGCGCGCGCCACCGCGGCAACCCGATCGTCAGGGTCGTGATGTGGCCCGGGATCCTGGTCCAGATGATCACCACCAAGCAGCCGACGGACGACATGATCGAGGTCGCGATCGTGTCGCTCGAGGAGGCGATCAAGGCCGACGGCGACGCGATCCCCGAGGGCGGCCTGGAGCTTGCCCGCGACCCGATGCCCCTGCCCGGCGAGACCGCCGCGGTCATGCGCGCCGCCCAGGAGGAGCAGGACGCGGCCGCCGCGTCAGCCACCGTGATCAAGGCGGCCGAGGGCGAGGCGGTCACGCCCGTCTCCATCGATCCGCCGTTCGCCGGCTGAGCCGGGACGCACGACGACATGGCCGACACCAGCCTCGACACCAAGCTCGCCGGGCTCGCCCGCCAGTACGACGACGTCGTGCGCCAGCTGGGCACCCCGGAGGTCCTCGCGGACCCCAACCAGCTCCGCCGCCTCGGTCGCGAGCTGTCGCGCCTGGAACCCGTCGTGGAGGCCTATCGCGAGCTGAACGAGGTCCGTGAGCAGCTCCACGGCGCGCTCGACATGCTCCACGCCGAGACCGACGAGGAGATGAAGGCGATGGCCCGCGAGGAGGTCACGACGCTCGAGGCGCGCGAGACGCAGCTCATCGAGGACCTCAAGCTCAGCCTCCTGCCGCGGGACCCCAACGACGACCGCAACGTCATCGTGGAGATCCGGGCGGGCGCCGGCGGCGAGGAGGCGGCGCTGTTCGCCAACGAGCTGCTCCGCATGTACTCCCGCTACGCGCAGGAGCACCGGTTCCAGACCGACCTCATGAGCCTCCACGAGACCGGCATCGGCGGCGTCAAGGAGGCGATCCTCGAGGTTGCCGGCGACGGCGCCTACAGCCGGCTCAAGTTCGAGGGCGGCGTGCATCGCGTGCAGCGCGTTCCGTCGACGGAGTCCAGCGGCCGCATCCATACCAGCACCGCCACCGTCATCGTCCTGCCCGAGGTGGACGAGGTCGAGGTGGAGATCGACGAGGCGCGGGACCTCAGGATCGACGTCAAGCGCGCGTCGGGCCCGGGCGGCCAGTCCGTCAACACCACCGACTCGGCCGTCCGGATCACCCACCTGCCGACCGGCCTGGTGGTCGAGATCCAGGACGAGAAGAGCCAGCACAAGAACAAGGCCAAGGCGCTGGCGGTCCTGCGCTCGCGCCTGTACGACCTGCAGCTGGCGAAGCAGCGCGAGGAGCAGAGCGCCGAGCGGCGGACGATGGTCCAGGCGGGCGACCGGTCCGAGAAGATCAGGACCTACAACTTCCCGGACAACCGGGTGACCGACCACCGGATCGGCGCCACGATCCACAACGTCCCGGGCGTCCTCGAGGGCCAGCTTGACCCGCTGATCGACGCCCTCGTCATGGCGGACCAGGCGGATCGCCTCAAGAACCTCACGGAGTCCGACGATGGCCCAGATCCCGGCGCCCCCGTTCGATCCTGAGCACACGGAGTTCCTCGAGCCCGTCGTCCGCCCGATCGTCAAGGCCACCGACCTCGGATCCGTCCAGGTTCTCAAAGAGGGCAACCTCTACCTGCTGACCGATCCCTTCGGCGACGTCCACCCCGACTCGCGTGGTCTCGGCCTGTACGAGGGCGACACTCGCCGCCTGTCGTGCGAGATCCTGCGGGTCAACGGCCTGCGCCCCGTGCTGCTCCAGGCGAGCGCCGGCGGCAACTGGCGCGGCACGATCCAGATGACGAACCCGCGGATCGAGCGCAACCTCCAGGACAAGATGCGTCCGGAGGAAGCCCTCGCCAGCCAGAAGCTGGGCATCGGGCGCACGCGGACGCTCACCGGTACGGTGCTGGAGGAGCACGTCCGGGTCGTGAACTACGCCGAGGCCCCCGAGGACGTGGTCATCGAGCTGGAGCTCGCGGCGGACGCGGCGGACATCTTCGAGGTCCGGGGCTGGAGCCGGGCCGAGCGGGGCCGCCAGCTGCCGGTGGCGATGCGCCGGGACCGGGTCACCTTCCGCTACGACGGCCTCGACGGCACCCGCATGGCGACGCACCTCGCCTTTACCTCGCCCGCCGCGGACCTCGGCTCGGTGAGCCCGGATGTCGCCGGGTCCGCGAACGCCGGCTGGGTGCGTCTCGCGTGGCGCTGGGTCCTGGCCCCGGGTGAGGCGCGCGAGCTGTCGTGGGTCTGCTGGACGACCGGGCGCGCGACCGCCGCCGCGACCTCGACCGACGGCACCGCCGAGCCCGACGAGGTGCTGTTCCCGCCGGTCCCGCGCGCGTGGACACCGACGCCGTCGCCGCGAGCTACCACGCCTGGAACCGCAGCCTCGCAGAGATCCGGACGGACAACGAGCTGTTCAACCTCGCGCTCGAGCGGTCCGCCGGCGACCTGCGACTGCTCATCAACGACGGCCCGCGCCCGGGCGAGCGGTACATCGCCGCCGGCGTCCCGTGGTTCGCGACGCTGTTCGGGCGCGACCCGATCATCGCCTCGCTCCAGGCGCTCGCCGTCCGGCCGCAGCTCGCGGTGGAGACGCTGGAGGTCCTCGCCTCGCTCCAGGCCGACGAGGAGGACCCGGAGCGCGACGCCGAGCCCGGCAAGATGCCCCACGAGCTGCGCACCGGCGAGATGGCGCGCTCCGGCGAGCTGCCGCACCGTCCCTACTACGGCACGGTCGACGCGACGCCGCTGTGGCTCATCCTCCTCGGCGCGACGTGGGACTGGACCGGCGACCGCGCCCTCGTGGACCGCCTCTGGCCGAACGCCCTGCGGGCGCTCGAGTGGATCGACCGCTGGGGCGACCGGGATGGCGACGGGTTCGTGGAGTACGAGCGCCGGACGACGGGCGGGCTGATCAACCAGGGCTGGAAGGACTCGCACGACGGGATCCGTGACCGCCACGGGCACCTCGCAGAGACCCCCATCGCGCTGGCCGAGGTCCAGGGCTACGTCTACGACGCCAAGCGCCGGATGGCCGGCCTGGCCCGGGTTCGCGGCGAGACGGAGCTGGCGATGCGCCTCGACCAGGACGCGGCCATCCTCCGCGGCCGGTTCGAGGACGCGTTCTGGTCGGACGAGCAGGGCTTCTACGCGATGGCCCTGGACGGGAAGAAGCGCAGGGCGGACGCGATCGGGTCGAACGCGGGTCACTGCCTCTGGAGCGGGATCGTCTCGCCGGAGCGGGCGCAGCTCGTCGTGGACCGGATGATGACCCCGGACATGTTCTCCGGCTGGGGCCTCCGCACGTACGCCGCAGGCCAGCCCGGCTACAACCCCATGGGCTACCACACGGGCACCATCTGGCCGCATGACGTCTCGCTCATCGCCGCGGGCTTCAAGCGCTACGGTCACCACGACGAGGCCAACCTGCTGATCGGGCGGATCTTCCAGGCGAGCCAGCACTTCGCCGACTTCCGGCTGCCGGAGCTGTTCTGCGGCTTTGACCGGGAGGCGTCGCCGGTCCCCGTTCCGTACCCGGTCGCCTGCTCGCCGCAGGCCTGGGCCGCGGGGTCCGTGTTCCTGTTCGCCGAGACGATGCTCGGCCTACGGCCCCACGCCAGTCGCCGCGAGCTGGAGCTGGAGCACCCCGAGCTCCCCGAGTGGCTCGCCAAGGTCACCGTCACGAACCTGCGGATCGGCGGGGACACCGTCGACCTCCTCGTCCATCGCTGGCGCGGCGGCACGTCCGCGGAGGTCCTGCGCAAGTCGCCGGACCTCGACGTCACCATCCGGATGTAGCGCATGCCAGAGACCGTCGCCCAACTCGTCATGTCCGCCGCGGACCGCTTCGCCGCCGCGGGTTGCGAGTCGGCGCGCCTCGACGCGGAGCTGCTGATGGGCTTCACGCTGGGCATCGACCGTGTCGGCGTCCTCGCCCACTCGGACGCGCCCGCGGGCTCGGGTGCCGCGGCGGCCTTCGAGGGGTACGTCGCGAGGCGGGAGGCGGGCGAGCCCGTCGCCTACATCCGCGGCATCCGCGAGTTTCACGGCCGGGCGATCGCCACGGACCCCCGGGCGCTCATCCCGAGACCCGAGACGGAGCAGCTCGTGGACGAGGCCCTCGCGGCGATCACCGCACGACTCACGGCCGCCCCGCGCCCGGACGGCACACCGGCGCTGCGGGTCGCGGACATCGGGACCGGGTCGGGGGCGATCGCCGTCTCGCTGATCGCGGCCCTGCGGAAGCGGCGGATGGACGTGCACGTGACGGTCGTCGCGGTGGACATCTCGTCCGATGCGCTGGACCTCGCCCGGGAGAACGCGGTCGGCCACGGCGTCGCGGACCGGATGGCGTTCCGCGAGGGTGACCTGCTGCCCGTGGGCGACACGCCGTACGCGGTGATCTGCGCCAACCTGCCGTACGTGGCGAGCGCCGCCATGGACACCCTTGCGAAGGACCTCTCGTTCGAGCCGCGCCTCGCGCTCGACGGCGGCCCGGACGGCCTCGACGAGATCCGCCGCCTGCTCGAGCGGCTGCCGAAGGTCCTGGAGCCGGACGGCGTGGCGCTGCTCGAGATCGGGTCCGACCAGGGCGAGTCCATCGTCGGGGCCGTCGCCGCGATCATCCCGGGCTGGCGCTGCGTCGTGGCGGAGGACCTCGCCGGCCTGCCGCGTCTCGCGCGCGTGGAGCCGCCCGCCAACGTCGTCTCGCCCGCGCGGCCGTGAGAGGGCATCGACCGTGAGGGACCACCGGCCGCGCGTTCGCCCCGAGGCCGCGTTCCCCGTCCGCATGCTTGCGCTCGACATCGACGGCACGCTCATCGGCCCCGACATGGAGCTCTCGCCGCGGCTGACCGCGGCGCTCGGCGAGGCGGTCCGGCGCGGCGTCAAGGTCTCCCTCGCGACCGGGCGCATGCCCTCGTCCGCGGTCGTGTTCGCGAACCGCCTCGGCCTCGTGGAGCCGATCGTCGGCCACCAGGGAGCGATCGTCCGTGCGATGCCCGCGCGTCGCGAGCCCGCCGACACGGACCCCGATCCCGGGGCGCGCCGAGGACGCATCGGGCGGATCCTCTCGCACCAGCCCATGGCGCCGGACGTGATCGCGGACGCGGTCCGCTGGTGCTACGCGAACGGCCTCAACCCGCACATCAACACCGTCGAGCGGATGATCGTGCAGGAGGGCGACCCCAACGTCGCTGACTACTCGGCCTACCTCGGGCGGGATGCGGAGACCGTGAAGGACCTCGCGGCCGACATCCGGACGCCGATGAGCAAGGTCATCGCGGTGGGCGAGCCCGGCCTGCCGATGGCGCTGATCGACGAGGCGCGGCGGCTGTTCGCCGGCCGCGCCAGCCCCACGGTGTCCCACCCGCGGTTCCTGGAGTTCGTGGCGCCGGGCGTGTCCAAGGGCCGCGCAGTGTGGTCGCCTTGTGCGCGAGCATCATGCCGCCGATGACGTCGCCCAGCGCGTAGATGCCGCCGACGTTGGTGCGCAGCTGATCGTCGGCGACGATGAAACCGCGCTTGTCGAGCGTCACGCCGGCGGCGTCGAGGCCGAGGTCCTCGCTGTTCGGTCGCCGACCCACGGAGAGCAGGATCTTGTCGGTGTCGATTTGCGCCGTCTTTCCATCCGCGAGCTCGACCGTGAGCACCGCGCGGTCGCCCTTGTCTTCCCAGGTCTTGGCCTTGGTCGACAACATCACCTCGACGCCCATCTTCTTGAGCTTGCGCGCGACGACGGCGACGCAGTCCTTGTCCATTCCGCCGAGCAGGCCGGGCGTCGCCTCGACGACGGTGACCTTGCTCCCGAACTTCGCGTAGACCATGCCGAGCTCGAGCCCGATGTAACCACCGCCGATCACGATCATGCGGGCCGGCACCGCGGCGAGGGCGAGGGCGCCCGTCGAGTCGATCACGCGGCCGGATGGGTTGGGCGAGCTTGCGAGCCCGTAATCGGAGATCTTGAAGCCCGGGATCTCCATCGGTCGCGAG
>JANNHX010000444.1:0-1985 GCA_031404615.1 Chloroflexota bacterium | reverse complement strand
CTAGGTGCCCGCGAGGCGCTCCACGACCGGCGCGAGGGTGTCCACGTCGCCCGTCATGAACGAGCTGATCCCGAGCCGCTCGCGCAGCTCGCGCAGCTTGGCCACGAGCCCATCCACCGAGCCGATGAAGACGTGCGGCGATTCAAGGTATTCGTCCACCTCGACCTCCACGCCTGTCCGGGCCCGGATCCCGTCGAGGATGTCGGCGGCGACCCTCCGCGGCTCATCCGTGATCTGCGGGGCGCTGCCCGTCGGGTAGACGTTGAGCTCCAGGCCGTCGAATCGGTCCTCCGCCGCCTCCCGGACCCAGGCGATCTTCTCCTCGGTCGCGGCGAGCGTGATCGAGCGCGGGTCCGACCGGACGACCGGGCCGCCGGCCGCCGATGCGAGGGTCCGCGGCGCCAGCCCCACGATGTCCGCCTCCCGACCCGCGAGCGCCAGGACTCGCCGGCCGCCGCCCCCGATGAACAGCGGCGGGCCCGGGCGCTGGATCGGCTTGGGCAGCCCGTCGTGGCCGGTGATCGCGTAGTGCTGGCCCGCGAACGAGAACGGCCCGTCCGCGAAGCAGCCCTTGAGGACGGCGACAGCCTCCGCAAGCCGCCCCACGCGGACACCGACGGAGTCGAAGGACAACCCGAGCGCGTCGTACTCCGGCCGGTTCCAGCCGGCGCCGACCGCCACCTCGACGCGGCCGCCGGACAGCACATCGAGCGTGGCGAGGTCCTGGGCGAGCAGCGCCGGGTGGCGCAGGTCGTTGTTGGTGACGAACGGCGCGACCCGCAGCCGCTCCGTGGCCGCGGCCGCCCAGGTCAGGAGCGGCACCATCCCGAACGGCGCGACGACGTGGTCCGGGTAGACCAGCGCCGCGTAGCCCATGGCCTCCGCGCGGCGCGCGACCGCCGTAAGGCCAGGGCCGTCCGCGACCTCGCCGGGGTCAGCCAGGAATCGGAACGGCCTCACGGGCTGGTCACTCCATCACCGTCACCAGCGTGAATCGGGGCGTCCGCGAATGGATAGAGGGGCGGGTGCAGGCCGAACCACGGTGTCGTCATGCCGGAAGCATGCGCCGGGTACGCGATGGACGCCTCGCTCAGACCGGACCGAGGTCCTTGCGCCACCGGTGCCCGCGGTACTCCTCGGTGAACCCGATCGAGCGGTAGAGCGCGTTCGCCGGGACCATGTCGCCGGTCTCCACGTCGCAGCTTGCCGCACCGAGGTCGCGAAGGCGGCGCAGGCCCTCGAGGATCAGCGCACGACCCAGGCCCTGCTGGCGGTGATCGGGGTGGGTGCAGACGGGCTCGATGACGCCGTGCCTGTTCGCCTCGTCCAGGGTGAACCCCGCGTGGGCCGCGAACGACCCGTCGGGTGCCTGCGCGACGAGGTTGAGGTCGTGGCGGAACGAAGGTGACCGCATGAAGAAGGTCCGGTACTCGCCTGCCGTGTGGATCGACCGGCCGAAGGCTGCGTTGAGCAGCGCGGCAATGCGCTCGCATTCGGCGTCCAGCGTCTGATCCGGCCCGGGGCCCGCCTCGCGTCCCGGCGCGACGGTCGTCCGCAGCCGGTACCCGGGCGCCACGTCCGGCGCCTCGATCGCCCACGCCCCGAACCGCAGCCGCCGCAGCCAGGTCCCCGCCTGGCGTTCCTCGTAGCCGCGCCCCCGGAGCAGCTCGCGGAGCGGCAGGTCGTAGTCCCAGGCCGGGACCTCCAGGACCCACCGCCCGTCCACGACGGCGGCGACCCGCGCCTCGGCCCAGTCGAGCATCACCGGCTGGAGGTGTCGCGAGTCCGGGTCGAGCGCGAGATACGCCTCGCCGGGGCCGCCCTCGCCAGGGCCGCCCTCCCCGTGGACCGCCCCAATGAGGCGCCCGCCGGCCGTCTCCCACAGGCCGATCCCCGCCGCCATCGCCTCGGAGATCTCCGGGACCTCGTTGTGGAACCGCGAGCCGTCCCAGCGCCGGATGTCCCAGTTCCAGGCCGGCGGCGTC
>JANNHX010000443.1:0-2142 GCA_031404615.1 Chloroflexota bacterium | reverse complement strand
GTCCTTGACCAAGCTGGAGCACGCCGCCAGCGTGGTGAGGGTGCTGTCGTCGACGTCGCGCAGGGCAGTCATCGCGTGGGCCAGTGCGCGGGAGGTGGAGGGATGACCGGCGACGGGCCCGAAGATGCCGGGGGTGGCGTCGAGGCGTTCGCGGATGGTGGCGGCAACCACCGGGCGGGTCGCCGGCCGTCGGCCCTGGACGGTCAGTGAGGGGGCGGCGAGCTGTTCGGCAATTCTGGGGAGCGTGGAGAAGTAGAACCCCCCGAGGCCGGTGCCGACGTGGGTCAGGCCGTGGGCGAGGAAGCGGCGCGCCACGATGCCCGCGATGTTGCTGGGCACCAGGACCGTGACCGGGGCCATCGGGTCGTTGCGCTTGACCTTGGCCACCGCCTCCTTGAGCGCCCACAAGGCCGGCTGACCGTATGCCGTAGCGGTCACCTGAACTGTCACCGGACACCCCTCTCGACTGGCGTTGCCCTGCAGGCTAGCGGCCGGGGCCGACAGCCGCTCCGAACGTGTGCCGGCGCTCGACCCGGAGCGCTGGCACACGGATTCTGGCCCAGCGACAAGGAAGTCACGGTCCCCTACGCTGAGAATCCGAGTTCGCGGGGGGCCATTTCACGAGAGGTGGCAGGTCGATGACCGAGGTATCAAGGCGGGTCCGCGCCGCAGGCGGGGCCTTCTCGCCCGTCGCTGACTTCTACTTCCGCTCCCGCTACGCCGAGCGCCGCTTCGCGAGTGGGGTGGCCGACTTCACCTTCGGCAACCCTCAGGAGATGCCGTTGGACGGCTTCGTCTCTGCGTTGCGCGACTCGGCAGTCCCACAGAACAAGGACTGGTTCGCCTACAAGACCAGCGAGGAGGAGCCGCGCGCCTTTCTCGCCGAGCACGTCGGTCGGGAGCTCGGCCTCAGCTTCGAGGCACAGGACTTCGCCATGACCGCGGGGGCCTTCGCCGCGATCTCTCTCGCCTTCCGCCTGGTACTCGACGCGGGCGACGAGGCAATCTACTGCGAGCCGGCGTGGTTCTGCTACGAGCCGATGCTCCTGGCGGCCGATGTGGTCCCGCGGAAGGTCAAGCTCGACCCGGTGCGCTTTGATCTGGACCTTGCCGCGATCGACGCGGCCATCACCAGTAAGACGCGGCTCGTCATCGTCAACACCCCGCACAACCCGACCGGTCGCATCTACGACGAGGCGAGCTTGACGGCGCTTGCCGAGCTGCTCGACCGGGCATCGGAGCGCATCGGGCGGCGCATCTTCCTTCTCTCCGATGAGCCCTATCGACGTCTCCGCTTCGACGGGCGCGGCTTCACCAGCCCAGCCCAGCCTCGGTCTATCCGTGGACGCTGATCAGCTACAGCTACGGCAAGGTCCTGCTCACGCCCGGACAGCGGCTCGGGTACCTCGCCGTGTCGCCGCTGATGCCGGGGGCGACGCGTAGGGCGATTCGCGAGGCGACCTTCTCCGCCCAGATGGCGCTGGGGTGGACCTTTCCTAGCGCGCTGATGCAGTATGCCGTCCCCGCCCTGGAATCGCTGTCGATCGATCTGGCGGCGCTGGCGCGTCGGCGTGACCGGCTCATCGCCGCGCTCTCCGACGCTGGCTACGGACCGCTGGATCCGGAGGGCACGTTCTACATCCTCAGCCGATGGCCGCAGGGCGATCCCGAGGCTCTGTGGCAGTGCCTCGCTGACCGCGACGTGTTCGTGCTGCCCGGATCGATCCTTGGCGCACCAGACCATTTCCGCATCTCACTCACCGCGTCCGACGCGATGGTGGACATGGCGATCCCGGTCTTCGCCGAGGCGTTGGCCGCGGCGAGAACACGGCAACCGGTGGTCGGCCAGGTGTAGCGGACCCTGCAGCTCAGGGGGCTCGATCCCGTCGATGCGTTTCTGGCATCACCAGGGTCGTCGCCAGCGCGACTCCGGAGATCGCCGCCGTCGCCAGGAAGGCCATTTCGAAGGACGCGGTGTCCGCCAGGAGGCCGGCGACGAGTGGGCCGAGGAAGGCGCCGGCATCCGAGGCCATCTGGAAGGCCGCGACCGGGGTGCTGCCGCGGCCGCCGGTGACATCTCCGACCACAGCGGCACAGGACACGCCGAGCAGCGCGGAGCCGACGCCGTACAGCGCCATACCG
>JANNHX010000442.1:0-9851 GCA_031404615.1 Chloroflexota bacterium | reverse complement strand
CCGCGACGTCCGCCTGTTCGACATCTACCGCGGCGTCCCCCTGTCGGGGGACGAGAAGAGCCTCGCGTTCCGGGTCCGCTTCGGGTCCCCGGACCGCACGCTTACCGAGGCCGAGGTCGAGGGCGCCGTGACGGGCATCGTCGGCGCGCTGGCGGGCATCGGGGGCCGCCTCCGCGCCTGAACCCGCGCCGCCGGCGTCCGGGTCGAGCCTCCGCGACCGAGCGCATCGGGCCCCCCACAGTAAGGCGTTCGTCCCGTTGCGGGTCGCTCCGGGCCGCTGCTACGCTTCCGCGGGGATCGAGGCCGGCGGGGGTACCGGTCCGTACGAGGGAGGGCGCGTGGACGTCGTCGGGACAATCAAGTCGCTGAACCTGTTCGACCTGATGGTCGTCCTGTTCCTGTTCGCGATGTTCATCCTCGGCTACGTCCAGGGCGCGATCCGCCGGGTCGTGGGCACCCTGTGCATCACCTTCTCGTTCTTTCTCGCGGCACTGCTGTCGGTCCCGCTCGGGGAGTTCCTCAAGCAGAACTGGGGGACCAGCTACCCGGACGAGTACTCGGTGATGATCGGGTTCCTCACGCTGTTCGGCGCCGGGGTCGTCGCCTTCTTCCTCGTCGTCCAGGGCACCTACCGCAAAACCGAGATCTTCGCCCAGCACCCGCTCGTCGACGAGCTCCTCGGCGGCGTCCTGGGCGTCGCGCAGGGACTGCTGTTCCTGCTGTTCCTGACGATCGTGCTGGACCAGTACTTCCTCAACACGCCGTCGGGCGGCCAGGTCTCCGAGCTGCCGTTCCTGCGGCCGTTCTGGATGTCCCTCAACGTGTCGGGCTTCGGGACCCTCCTCCATCAGACGGTGATCCCGAACTTCGTCGCGCTCACGGGCTTCCTGCTCCCGGACTACATCAAGGCGCTGTACACCCGCTAGTGCGCACCCAGCGACCCGGGTGCCGGCCACCACCGTTGCCGCGGCCCGTCCTCGCGGGCCCCACGCTCGAGGCCGCACGGGCCCTCCTCGGCGCGCGCCTGGTCTGTGAGGCGGACGACGCGAGTGCCACGCGCCGCGTCGGGAGGATCGTCGAGGTCGAGGCCTACATCGGCGAGGAGGACCGGGCCTCACACGCACGCATGGGGCCCACGGCCCGAAACGGGGTCATGTTCGGGCCGCCGGGTGTCGCCTACGTATATCTTGTGTACGGCATGCACCACTGTCTCAACGTCGTGACCGAGCCCGCCGGCCGGCCCGCGGCGGTGCTCATCCGCGCCGTCGAGCCGCTCGAGGGCACCGACGCCATGCGCGCCGCGCGTGACGCAGCCTCGGCGCGCTCCCGCGAGCCCGCCAGGCCGGGCCCCGCCCGGCGGCCTGTCGCCGACGCCCGCCTGTGCGCGGGACCCGGTCTCGTCGCGGCCGCGTTCTCCATCGACCGCTCGCATAGCGGGCTCGACCTGTGCGATCCGGCCTCACCACTCCGGCTCGAGGCGGCCCCGGCGGGGGAGCGGGCCCCCGACGTGGAGGCCACGCGCCGGATCGGCATCGCGTACGCCGGCGAGCCCTGGGTCTCGGTCCCGTGGCGGCTCATCGTTCCGCGGCACCCCTCGCTGAGCGGCAGGACCCGCTGATGGACACACGCTCGATCGCCCTGCTCGAGTTCCCGGCCGTCCGAGCCCGGCTCGCCGAGAAGACCTCCTTCGACCCGTCGCGCCGCCTCGCGGAGGCCCTCGTGCCGTCGAGCGACGAGGTCATCGTCAGTCGCGGGCTCGACGAGACGGACCAGGCCCGCCAGCTCCTGCAGGAGCGGCCCGGCGTCGGGATCGGCGCGGCGCACGACATCGATCCGTGGGTGGGTCGGGCGGCCCGCGGCGGCCGCCTGGACGCGCAGCAGTTTCTCGAGATCGCCGAGACCCTGGACGCGGCGTCGCGCCTCGCCACGTCCCTCGCCGAGGAGCGACGCGCGCTCCTGCGCGACCTGGGCCGCCGCCTCCACCCGCTGCCGGCGCTGCGGAGCACGCTCCTGCGCAGCTTCGACCCTGCCGGCGAGCTGCTCGACACGGCCTCGCCGCGTCTCGGCTCGCTGCGGGCCGTCGTCCGGGTCGCCTACGACCGGCTGCGACGCCGCCTGGACACGCTCGTGGGCTCGGAGCTCGGCAACGCGCTCCAGGAGCCGCTCATCACGATGCGCAACGGCCGCTACGTGGTCCCGATCCGCGCCGAGGCCCGCGGCAAGGTCAAGGGCATCGTGCACGACGCGTCGGGCAGCGGCCAGACGCTGTTCATCGAGCCCCTGGTGATCGTGGAGCTGGGCAACGCGTGGCGCGAGGCCACGGCAGCCGTGGGCGAGGAGGAAGGCCGGATCCTCGACGAGCTCTCGGCGCTCGTCGCCGCGAACGCCACGCTGCTGCACGAGACGCTCGAAGCGCTCGCCCAGTTCGACTTCTGGGCGGCGAAGGCACAGCTCGCGGCCGAGCTGGATGGGGTCCGCCCCGCGGCCGCCGATCGCACCGAGGTGATCCTGCTCTCGGCGCGCCACCCCGGGCTCACCGGCAAGGTCGTGCCCATCGACCTGCGCCTGGGCGACGGGTACACGGCGCTTGTCATCACCGGCCCCAACACCGGCGGCAAGACGGTCGCGCTCCGGACCCTGGGCCTGCTCTCGCTGATGCACCAGTCCGGGCTGCACATCCCGGCGGAGGCGGGCTCGCGGCTCCCGATCTTCCGCGACGTGTTCGCTGACATCGGCGACGAGCAGTCCATCGCCCAGTCGCTGTCCACGTTCTCGGGCCACCTTCGCTCGATCACACGGATCGTGGAGCACGCGGGCTCGGGCACACTCGTCCTCCTCGACGAGCTGGGTGCCGGTACGGACCCCACGGAGGGCTCCGCCCTGGCCCAGGCGCTCCTTGACCACTTCATCCGGTCCGGTGCGCTGGTCGCGGCCACGACGCACTACGCGGAGATCAAGGTCTACGCCCACGAGACGCCGGCGGCGCGCAACGCTTCGGTCGAGTTCAACCTCGAGACGCTCTCGCCCACGTACCGGCTCACGATCGGCCTGCCGGGCGGGTCGCAGGCCTTCGCCATCGCGGAGCGGCTTGGGCTCCCGGAGGCGATCGTCGCGGATGCCCGGAGCCGATTGTCGGAGAACCAGGCGGCGTTCGAGGCGACCCTGGCGTCCATCCGCAAGCAGGAGGGCGAGATCGCGGTCGCCGTGGAGCGGGCCCGTGTTGCGGAGGCCAAGGCCGCGGAGGCGCTCCGCTCGGCCGATGAGGAGCGCCGCAAGGCCCGCCGCGAGCGGGACGAGGCCGTCAAGGCGGCGCGCGAGGAGGCCCAGCGCCTCGTCGACTCGCTCAAGGACGATGTCGCGGGCGTCCGCCGACGCCTGGAGCGTGAGACCGTCACGGCCCCTGCCATCGACGCCGCTCTCGCACGCGCGGAGCAGACGCTGGAACGGCTCCCCGAGGCGCCCCACGAGCGCGAGCGGCCGGTCGCACCCGTTGAGCCGCGCACGTGGCGCCTGGGCGAGCGTGCCCGAAGCCGGAGCGGCGGCTGGGAGGGCAGGATCGCGGCGCTCGAGAAGGGTGGCACCCGCGCCACCCTGGAGGCCGGAGGGATGCGGGTCTCGCTCGCCGTGGCGGACCTGGAGCCTGCCCTGGGCAACGCGCCGGGCTCGGGCCCGCTCACCGAGGCGGAGGCGGTCCGGAACGCCGGGCGTGGCCCCGGCAGCGGCCCGCGCCCCACCGAGAGCGCCACCGGGATCTCGAACCTGCGCCTGTCACGGGCCAGGAGCGTGGCCTCCTCGCTGGATCTCCGCGGCGCGCGGGTGGACGAGGCGCTCGATGCGCTGAGCCGTTACCTCGACGACGCCTCGCTGGCCGGCCTGGAGCAGGTGCTGATCATCCACGGCCTGGGCACGGGCGCCCTGCGCGACGCCGTCCGCCAACAGGCGTCGGGCCACCCCCTGGTGAAGAGCTTCCGCGCGGGCGAGCGCGGCGAGGGCGGCGACGGGGCGACGATCGTCAAGCTCTGACGCGCGGACGGGGGACGCGCGGGAACGGCGGAATCTAGGGCTTCTTGGTCGGCTTGCCGCCACCCTGGCCGGCGGGAGGCGTCGTGCCCTCCGGCGGGAGCAACGGGCACGGCGACAGCGGGTCGGTCGACACGCACGCGGTTGGCGGCGGCGGCCCGACCGGGCACCTCTTGGTCGGCGCGAACGCGCCGCCCCACGAACGGCCGAACGGATAGAACCCACCCCCGTAGAAGTAGGCGGTCCGGGTGCGTTTGGGACCTCCACCGACGCCGGGACCCCGAGCCGCCCGTGCCTGCCAGCCGGCGTCCGCCTTCTGCCACACCTTGAAGCCCTCGGCCTTGCTGTAGTCGATGAAGGACTTCGTCACCATCGGCCCGACGCAGCCCTCCCGCCAGAGCAGGCCACTCGCCTCGTCGACGTCGACCGCTCTGGAGTAGCGCGCGCCATCTGTCGGCGCCGTGCCGGGGAGGAACAGCTCCTCGACGGTCTTGCGCGACCCGCCGTTGGGCTTCATCCCCGTGAACGCGTCGACGCTCGCCGTGACGAGGCCCTTGGGTCTGGTGCGCGCGAAGCCCTCGATCGGCATCCCCTTGGAGACGTCGGACAGGATGGCGGACCACAGCGGCGCGGACGTGTCGAGGGAGAGCTTGCCGTCGTTGGGGGAGTTGTCCGAGTTGCCCATCCAGACGCCGGTGACGAGACCCGGGAGCTTCTTGTCGGACGGGGCGGCGAGGTAGCCGTACGCGTGCACGTCACGGTTGTCGCTGGTCGTGCCCGTCTTGTATGCGGCCGGTCGCACGCGGCCACTGCCCAGGCCGTCCGTGATCTGCCACTTGCCCCAGAACGGGTTCACCGACTTGATGGTGTTGCCGGCAAGGATGTCCGTGATGATGTAAGCCGCCTGCCGCTCGACTGCGCGCTCGCCCGTCGCCTTGTACCCCGCCGGCGGCCAGACCTGCACGCCGACGTCGTTGAGCACCCTGACGATCGTGTGGTGCGGCATCAGGAGGCCGTTGTTGGCGATCATCCCGTAGGCGCTGATCAGGTCGATGGGATGCACTTCGAGGGTGCCGATGCTCATCGAGGCGACCGGGAGCGCGGTGGACGGGTAGGCCAGGCCGAAGTCCTTCGTCCGTTCGAACTGGTGCTTGAGCCCGTTGATGAAACCGGCCTTGATCGCCGGGATGTTGAGCGAGAACTGGAGCGCATTGCGCAGGCGGACCGGACCCCGCTCGAGGCCGTCGGCCTGGGTCGGGTAGAACGGCTTCCCGCCGCCCCCGAAGTTGGTGACGACGTCCATGAACATCGTCGACGCCGTCAGCGTCTTGTCGTCGATGCCGACGAGATAGATGAGCGGCTTGATCGCCGACCCTGGCTGCCGCCAGCCGTCGCCCAGGACATCGAACTGGGGCTGCATCTTCTTGTTGCCCTTGGACGTGTACGAGGCGGAGCCCGCGTAGGCGAGGATCTCGCCCGTCCGGTAGTCCGTGACGGCCGAGGCGGCATTGTGGATGTTGTGGCCGCGCAGGTCCTTGATCCAGCCCCACTCGCTGCGGGGGATGGCGCGGTTCTTGAGCTGATTGTCCATGTTGGGCTGGTTGGGGATCATCGCCGCGGCGAAGACCCACTTTTCGACGATGCGCTGCATGCGGTAGTCGAGCGAGGTGACCACGGTATAGCCGCCGGTGTCGATGTCCTCGCACTGGGCTTCGCCGCACAGGATCTCGGCGAGCTCCTTGCGGGCCTGCCACACGAACTGCGGCGCGCGCCACTTGTCGGCGCCCTGCTCCGCGAGGATGATCGGCTCCACCTTCGCCGCCTCGAAGTCAGCGTCGCTGAACAGGTCCCCGGTGAGCGGCGTGCGCTCCTTCATCAGCTCGAGGACCTGGTTTCGGCGCCGGACGACCTGGGCGCCCTGCGGCACGACGAAGCGGGTCTGCAGCGCACCCTTCTCGTCCTTGTACTCCTCCTCGATGGCGTTCTGCACGAGGTCGTAGTTGCTCGGCGACTTGGGGATTCCGGCGAGGAGGGCGTACTGCGCGAGCGTGAGGTCCTTGAGGTCCTTCTTCCAGTAGCTCTGCGAGGCCGCGGCGACGCCATAGCTCCGGTTCCCGTAGTAGTTGTTGTTGAGATACGACTCCATGATCAGCTTCTTGCCGTCCTCGCCCGGATAGGCCTCGGTCAGCCTGATCGACTGGATGATCTCGCGCAGCTTGCGCTGGTACTTGTCGGCGCCGGGTTCGACATCGGCGGAGGGCAGGAGCCGATTGCGGACGAGCTGCTGCGTGATCGTGGAACCGCCGCGATCATTGCCCTGGAGCGTGTCGACGGCCGCGGACACGAAGCCCATGGGATCGAAGCCCGAGTTCTCCCAGAACGTCTTGTCCTCGATCGCGGTCGTCGCGTCCACGAGCGCCGGCGGGATCTCATCGAACGTGACGAGCTCGCGCCGGTCGGAGCCGAGGCGAGCGAGGAGGATCTTGCCGGTCCGGTCGTACACCGCGGTCTGCTGGTCGTACTCGATCGCCTCGAGGGCCTGCTTCGGATCGGGCAGGCCATTCGAGACATACGAGTAGCCGGCGACCACCGTCGTGGCGCCGGCGAACCCGACCATGGCGATCAGGGTGAAGATGATCAGCGGGATGGCGACCGCGACGTACTTCGCGGCGCCGCTGCCATGCGGGCGGCGACGTTCGTACATACGACGACGGCGCTGCCTCCGGGAGAGGCTGGTCTGCATTGCGGGCGGAACGATACCATGCGGGGAATGGATGCCCGAAGGACCCCTTCGGACCGGACCAGGGACGGTTCCGGTCCTGCCGCTGTGACGTTCGAGTGATGGAGAACGGTTCCCCCGACCTTGCTCCGGGCCTCGCCACGCTCCTCGACGACCTCGAATGGCGGGGGATTCTCCACGCCACCACGCCCGGCGTGGCCGCGCGTCTGGCCTCGGGCCGGCGCATCAGCGCCTACATCGGGTTCGACCCCACGGCCGACTCGCTGCACATCGGGCACCTGATCCCGATCTTCGGGCTGATCCGGCTCCAGGAGCACGGCGGCCGGCCGGTCGCGCTCGTTGGCGGCGGCACGGGAATGATCGGGGACCCGTCCCACCGGTCGTCCGAGCGGAACATGCTGGACGTGCCGACGCTCGAGCACAACGTGGCCTCGATCGGCGTGCAGCTCGAGCGGTTCCTGGACTTCTCGCCGGGCCCGGCGCAGGCCACGATGGCCAACAACCACGACTGGCTGGGGTCCATCTCGCTGATCGAGTACCTGCGCGACGTGGGCACGCACTTCACGGTGCCCTACATGCTGGCCAAGGACTCCGTCCAGACCAGGCTCGAACGCGGGCTGTCGTTCACGGAGTTCAGCTACATGACGCTCCAGGCGTACGACTTCGCGACCCTCTACCGGCGTCATGGTGTCGAGATGCAGATGGGCGGCGCGGACCAGTGGGGCAACATCACGGCAGGCCTCGAGCTCATCCGCCGGACCGCCGGCGGGGAGGCCACCGAGAGCCCCGCGCATGGCATCGCGTACAAGCTCTTGCTGTCGCCGTCGGGCACCAAGTTCGGCAAGAGCGAGGCCGGCGACTCGGTCTGGCTGGATCCGGCGCGCACGACGCCCTATGCGTTCTACCAGTACTGGGTGAACGTGGACGACCGCGACGCCGGCACGTACCTGCGCTGGTTCACGACCTGGAGCCGCGACGAGATCCTGGCGCTGGACGCCGCGGTCGCCGCGCGGCCCGAGGCCCGTGAGGCGCAGCGGCGGCTCGCGCTCGACGTCACGACCCGCGTCCACGGCCCCGGGGCCGCCGAGGAGGCTGTGCGCGTATCGCGGGCCATGTTCCAGCGCGAGCCGGTCACGGATCCCGGGCTGCTGGCCTCGGTGTTCGCGGCCACGAACGGGTCCACCATCACCCCCGAGATCCTCGCGGGCGGTGCCGCGGTCCTCCTCGCCGAGACCGGGCTGGCGCCGTCACGCGGCGAGGCCCGGCGGCTGGTCCAGGGCGGCGCGATCACCGTCAACGGCGTCCGGATCACGGACGCGGCGGCCGCGCTGCCGGAACTCGTCGCCGGGGAGTGGCTCGAGATCCGCGTCGGGAAGCGGACCCGGGCGGTGGTGCGGGTGGTCCCGGGCTGACCTTCCGCCCGGGAGTTCCCCCCGGCGGGGCGGTCGAGCCGGCGCTCAGCCCCGGCCCGGTGTCCCGTGGCGGCCGCGCAGCACGTCCAGGACGGCGCGCGGCTCAACGCCTCGCTCCGCCAGCAGCACGAGCGCGTGGTAGACGAGATCGCCCGCCTCGCCCGCGAGCAGCGACCGCGTCACGGCACGATCCGCGCCCGTCGCCTGGGCCGTCTCGTCGTTCTTGGCCGCGAGCAGGACCTCGGTCGCCTCCACGGCGACCTTGCGACCAGCGAGGTCCACGCCCCCGTCGAGCAGCTTCACCGTGTACGAGCCCGTGGTCCGGGCCCCAGCCCGCTCGGCGATGGTGGCCCACAGCGACTCCAGCCAGCCGAAGCCCTGCGGGTCCGGGCCGGTCTCGAGCGCCGGGATCTCGACCGGTGCCGCGCCAGGGACGGCCTTTGAGATCGCGTCGGGATCGAAGCAGGAGCGAGTGTCGCGGTGACACGTCGGACCGGCGGGCTCTGCGGCGATGAGGAGCGCGTCCCCGTCGCAGTCGAGCGCCAGGCTCCGCAGCCGCAGGACGTTGCCCGACGACTCGCCCTTGCGCCAGAGCCGGCCGCGCGACCGCGAGTGGAAGTGGACCTCACCGCTGCCAAGCGTGGCGGCGAGAGCCTCGACGTCCAGCCAGCCGACCATGAGCACGCGGCCGTCGGCAACGTCCTGCACGACCCCGACGACGAGGTCGCTCGTGTCCCAGCAGACGGCGGCGGGATCAAGGCCGGCGGTGAGGTCGACGGGTCCGGGGCGCGTTGCGGCGGTCATGCGGTGGCCTCCTCGTGCGCCAGGCGGACGGGCAGCCCGGCCGCGGCCATCACGGCCTTGACCTGGGCGATCGTGTATTCGGATCGGTGGAAGATGCTGGCGGCCAGCACGGCGTCGGCGCCACCGTCGCGGATGGCCTCGACGAAGTGGTGCGGCCCGGCGGCCCCGCCCGAGGCGATGACCGGCACGCGGACCCGCGACGAGATCGCCCGCAGGAGCTCGATGTCGAAGCCGGCCCTGGTGCCGTCGCGGTCGATGGATGTCACGAGCAGCTCGCCCGCCCCCAGCTCCACGCAGCGGATGCCCCAGGCGATGGCATCGAGGCCGACGGGTTCGCGGCCCCCGTTGACGACGACCTCGAAGCCCGACGGGATGGCGGGATCCGGCACCCCGATACGGCGGGCGTCGATGGCGACGACCACCGCCTGGCTCCCGAACCGGGCGGCACAGCGCGTGACGAGCGCAGGGTCCGCGACGGCCCGCGTGTTGAGGCTCACCTTGTCCGCGCCGGCCCGCAGGACATCGCGCATGTCCTCGACGCTGCGCACGCCGCCGCCGACGGTCAGCGGCACGAACGCGCGGCGCGCCGTGCGCTCCACGATGTCGAGGAGGGTCCCGCGGCCCTCGGGCGCGGCGGAGATGTCGAGGAAGACGAGCTCGTCGGCGCCCTCGCGGGCGTAGCGCTCCGCGAGCACGGGCGGGTCGCCCTCGTCGACGAGATCCACGAAGTTCGTGCCCTTCACCACGCGCCCGTTGGCGACGTCGAGGCACGGGATCACGCGACGGCGGAGCATCAGGCGACACCCCCGGGCGTGGCCGGTGCTGCCGCGGGGTCCGGGCCGGCGAACGCGGCGGCCAGCGCCACGATGTTGCGG